>JBEKNG010000322.1:0-6673 GCA_049523075.1 Paraburkholderia sp. | reverse complement strand
TGTGGGGCAATATGACGATGAACCCGATCAGTGCGATTACGGGCGCAACCACCGACAAGATTCTGGGCGACGACCTTGTGCGCGGCTTCGTAACCAGTGCGATGCTGGAGGCAAAGGAAATCGGCGCGCGCTTCGGGATTCCCATCGATCAAGCGCCGAACGATCGGCATGCAGTGACGATGAAACTAGGCGCGATGAAAACGTCCATGCTGCAGGACGTTCTGGCGCGCAGGGCTGTTGAGATTGACGCACTCGTGGGCGCAGTGCGCGAACTGGGACAGATCACGGGCGTTCCAACACCGTTCATCGACGCGTTGCTGGGTCTGAGCCGGTTGCACGCGCGAACCTTGGGCCTCTATTAATACCTGCTGCTGCATTGAGTCGCCCCACGTCTGTCCGCGGTCATTCAGACGGCGCGTTTCGCAGCGGGCACTTCGACCAGACGGCCAGTCCGAACCTCGTAAATGAAGCCGTAGACCGGAATGTTTGCGGGCACGAGCGGATGTGCTGCAATGCGCCGGACGTCTTCAACGACGCTTTGGTCGGCATCGCTGATGGTGTGCCATTTGATGTAGCGGCCTTCGGGTGAACCGGGCCCGGCCCAGTTTGAACAACCGGCCGCTCAAGAGCGGCCGGTCTCTTCCCTTAGAACCGGTGGGTGATACCAAAGATACCGGCGAGCTGGTGGTTGTTGGCCGAGTAGGCGCTGCCGTCGAGATCGGCAACCGCTTGCTTACCGGTCGAATCGATACCCGAAGCCGTTTCATAGAAGCCGATCGCGTACAGCGAAGTGCGCTTCGACAGCGAGTAGATCGCACCCAGGTTGAACTGGTTGTACTTTGCGCTACCCAGTCCATCCGCGCCGCTATTGTGCGTGTAGATATACGCACCCGCCAGCAGCAGGCCAGGGGTCACCTGGTACTTGAGGTTGACTTCACCCGAATTGAACGTCGCGGTACCGCTCGTGTACTTCGGCGCGGCGATCGCGCCGACGGCGGTGATCGACCCCAGGTTCTGGAATTGCGTATTCGAGTACAACAGGCCGACGGTTGCCGGTCCGATCGCATACGAACCGCCCGCCACGATGATCTGCTGCGAACCCGCCGACGCGTAGCCGCCGAAGATCTTGTTGTTCATATTGTCGGTCGCGCCCGTGACCGCAGACGTCGGCGTCGACGAGTTGCCCTGATTGCCGAACGTCGCGTAATACGGATCCTTCGTGAACGTATAGCCGGCACCGAGGAGCAGCGGGCCGTTCGAATACGAGAGCGACGCGTCCACGACCGAGTTCCTCGAGAAATCGCCTGCCACGCCGCCCAGGCTGTATAGCACGCCCGCTTGAAGACCCTTGTAGTTCGGGCTCTCGTACTTGAGCGAATTCTGGATGCGGTTCGTCGTGTCGACGTTGTCGACGTCGCTCGCGCGCGTGCCGTAGCCGAGGCCCGAGGCGGCCCAGTCGGCACCCGACGCAATCGGCGATACCAGGTCATTGCTGACCGAGTATTGACGGCCGGCGGTGATGGAACCCCACGTCGTGCTGCTCAAGCCGACGTATGCCTTACGACCGAACTCCAGGCCGCCTTGGCCGAGTGCGCCGGTGGCGGTGGTGAAGCCGTTTTCGAGGTCGAAGATAGCCGACAGGCCGCCACCGAGGTCTTCCGTGCCCCTCAGGCCCCAGCGCGACGAGGTGGCTTGCGAGAGCGAGTACTGGTGCAGGCCTTTGACATTGTTGTTGACGAGAATACCCGCATCGACGATGCCGTACAGGGTTACGCTGCTTTGTGCGTGCGCGGTGCCGGCAAACGCGCCAAGCGCGAGGAGGGCCACCGAGGTCTTTTTCATTTTCATCTGTTTTTCACTTGTCTGAAGAGGTATCGATCGCACGTGCGGCGACCTTGACCCGTTGTTGTGATTTATCGGAGTACGAATAATTCGGAGTGCAACATAAGACCCGAGCCCCGATAGACTTTGCAAGAGCGGGAACGAATGACCGAATGCTGTTCTCGCCATTCCCTCGGGCTCGCGACACTCACGCCTCCTGACCGGGAGATGGTGTCGGTGCCCAATTGAATTCCGCGAATATACACAACGCATTATTGTTTATAAACGAACAAATTTGCGATGTCTCATGCTTGCAACAGCGCATGAGCTATATCCGTTACTTTGTCATGTGCTTATCACGCAGCTTCAAAACGAATCAGTACGAACCCTTACTTTGTTGCCTTAATACCCTGCGGTTTACGGGCAAGGCACACGGACGACGCGCATTCGTGCGATTCATTAAGTGAACGCTTAACCTGACCGGGTTGTCGCGTGATGGTTTGCATGCGCTGCGGCGTACGAACACTTGTGGTTTTCTTTATTGGTTTTGCGGTAGTCGCCTTCGATTCATGGCCGTACGCAAGCGCGCTCGCGCAGCCCTTCGAACGTCGTCCTCACTGCTGCGGCATCCCTTATCTCCATGGCGTTTTTCGTTATGCATTTCTCTGCTAAGCATAGTTAAAACGCTCGCTTATCCATGCGATCCCGCATTGCTACGATCGCAGCTTGATTGCAATGACCAGACCGGAATCTCCACTCGTGACACTTTCTATCCTCCGCTTCCTCGCCCGCGCGGCGCTGACTTCTCTGCTTCTCGTGACTGGCGCTCACGCGCAAACCGCTGCCAGTTCTTCGACGCCGGTAAAACTGCGGATCGGCTATCAAAAGTCTTCTACGCTCATCACGATCCTGAAAGCACGCGGCTCGCTCGAGCAGGCACTAGCGCCGCTGGGCGTGAGCATTACGTGGAACGAGTTTGCGAGCGGCTTGCCGTTGACCGAAGCACTCAACGCCGATGCGGTAGACCTTAGTGCCGACGTTGCCGATACGGTCCCGGTGTTCGCCCAGGCCGCTCATGCACGGTTTGTTTATGTGGCGCAGGAAGCGCCGTCGCCAGGCGCTCAGGCCATTATTGTGAAGCGCGATGGGCCGCTGCATACGCTTGCCGACCTGAAAGGCCAGCGCATCGCGGTGACCAAGGCCGCGGGCAGCCATTATCTGCTGCTTGCAGCGCTCGCCAAAGCGGGGCTCACGCCAGCAGACGCGCACATCAGCTATCTGACTCCTGCCGACGGACGTGCTGCATTCGAGAGCGGTAGCGTCGACGCGTGGATCACCTGGGATCCGTATGTCGCAGCGGTCGACAAAACGCCGGACGTGCGCATCCTTGCCAACGGTGACGGCCTTGCTTCCTATCAACGCTACTACCTTGCGTCCAGCAGCTTCGCTGCGGCCCACCCGGATGTAATCCGCACTGTGGTTGCGCAGTTGACGTCGGCAGGTGATTGGGTTCGCGCGCATCCCGATGACGCTGCCAAACTGCTTGCGCCAATCTGGGGCCTGGATGCAGCGACGATCGAGCGTGCGAATGGACGCCGCAGCTACGTGGTACGCGCAGTGGATGCGCAGAATTTCGCTGAGCAGCAGAAGATTGCCGACACCTTCTACCGGGCGGGTCTGCTGCCGGCGCCAGTCGATACGGCTACGGCGCTACGCTGGAATTTCACCACGAAGCGCGCCGAGGCGGCGGGCGCTTCAAACACGGCTTCTGGTGGATAGAGCGGCAGCCCTGCGAATGGCACTCCCCCTTTGAAGTCCCTGTATCCAAGAAAGGTATTTTATTGGGGGTTTGATTTATTCCCCGAAAACCAATTCATAAAAGCTTCTTTGCGCTTCTTTGTCCAGATCGCTAGATTCATTCATGCAGCAATGAATCGACGGAGGCTGTATGACCCTACACTCAGCGACACTTTTCTGGGCCGGACTTCGGCATCCTGTGCGCAGTGTCGTCAAGCGATTGTCGAAACGCGCAGCTTCTGCATCTGATCCATCGGCAGAGATCGCGGCCGGCGCGACCTATCGCTGTCAATCCCCTGAGCGGCTCGAACGCATTGCGGCTTACGCGCGCTGCGGGTATTTCCACATGGAATACACCGCAGGCATGTTTGTCGTGCCGCTCGAGATTCCCCCGGAATGATCTTCTCATCGACGCAACCACTGCCGGGCAGGCAGGCCAGACTGCTCGAATCCCACGCTTAACTTTCCACGATTCGTTATTTCCTTCATTCGCAGCCGTCACCTACGCTGGTGAGATGCGCGCATGCGCGTCATGCCACCACGTGTTGCGTGCGCGGCGACTTTGCAAGGGAGAGTGCAATGACTGAGGCTGTCGGGCAAATCCAGGCGCGCTCGCGTCTGGCATGGATTGCCGGTGTCGGGGCGAGCGCTGGCCTCGGTGGGGCGCTTGCGCGCCGTTTCGCGCGCGAAGGGCTCAGCGTGGCCGTGACCGGACGCTCGCGCGAACGGCTCGACGTGCTCGTTGGCGAAATCCGTGAGGCAGGAGGGCACGCGGTGGCCTTACCCGGTGATGTCACGAGCGAGAGCGATCTGGCCGCGATTGCGCAGCAGCTCAATGACAGCGGTACGCTTGAAGCGGCGATTTTCAATGCCGGTAACGCGACCCGCGCGCCGACGCTCGACCTGAGCGCTGAGCAGTTCGAAGCGGCATGGCGAATCAGCACGCTGGGTGGCTTTCTGTTTGCGCGAGCGGCGTTGCCACCGCTGCTGGCCGCTGGCCGGGGCTCGCTGATTTTTACCGGGGCCACGGGATCGCTGCGCGGCCGTCCGCCGTTTGCCGCCTTCGCGTCCGCCAAGGCGGGTCTGCGCTCGCTCGCGCAGAGTCTCGCACGTGAATTCGGTCCGCAGAATATTCACGTTGCCCATGTGGTGATCGATGGCGGTATCGACGGCGAGCGTCTGCGCACGTCGGCGCCGCAGCGGGTGGCCGAACGAGGCGTCGATGGCCTGCTCAAGACGGACGAGATCGCTGATGCCTATTGGCATCTGCATCAGCAAGGACGCACAGCATGGTCGCAGGAGATCGATCTGCGGCCCTTCAACGAGTCGTTTTAACGCAGTGGGGACGTGAACATGGGCGATATCGTCATCGACACACCAGCGACGGCCACGACGATTCAGGCCGAGTTGAACTACCTCGAGTTTAGCGGCGAGAAACCGGTGTCGTACCAATACGAACCGCCAGCGGGCGTACCGAAGCGCAGTGGCGTGTACCGGACGCATCGGGTATTACTTCCCCGACATGACGCCCGATGAATTCCTGCTGATCAAGATTTACGATTCGGCGGGTGACGGAATTGCGCGTCTGACTGCACACACTGCATTCGACGATCCCACTTCGCCGCCCGATGCCGCGCCGCGCCGCAGCATTGAATTGCGTGCGCTGTTGTTCTTCTGATTGACTCGGACGGCCATAGAGGAGCGATTTTCCCAGGTGACATCCGAAATGCCACTTTTCGGATACATTCATGGTTCCCATGCTGTGTCTTCATTGGGAATCAAACGAAGCATCCCGTCATAAAACGGCCCATTAGCCATCACCGCGTGCGCCGCGTTTATGAGCGATGCTCTTCAATCCTGGCATTCGTCTGGAGAAAATAATGACCTTTTCACCGTCCAAGATAATGGCTGTCCTGCTCGCATCGACCGCGCTCATCATCGGATCGACCGCTCCGGCATTTGCTCAAAGCGGCGGGGGCGGGTCCGCGAACGGCAGTACCGCTGATGCCGCTACGTCGGCTTCCGCGCCAGCGAAGACGACCAAGGCTGAGCGGAAGGCCGCACGCAAGCAGGCGCGGGCGAAGAAAAACGCTGAGTTGAAGAAGCTGGAAGATGCGGGTTATCACCCGTCGCAAAACGATCCGAACTATCCGCAAGACCTTCAGAACGCACAGAAGAAGGCGGGGATCGGTCAAGGCGCGAGTCAGTAATACGTGGTGGGGCCGGCGCGTTGTGCTGCACAGCTGCGCCTGCCTGAAACAACCTGCGGATGCCGACCCGCACCGCGGTTCCACCCCGCAACCGTGCATGCCTCGCCGGACCGCTTATGCGAGGCGGCCAAAGTCACGCCCAAGTGCCTTGCTTGCCGCCGTGGAGACGATGCGGCTTCGCTTGATGGCGCCACGCCGATTAGCGGGCGCCGCACTGCGCAATCTCGACCGCGCACGCTGGCCGGCAGGTGCCGACCCGAGAAAAGACCCTGCTCCATCCCCGCCATGCGAGGGGATCGTGGCGCCGGTCCCTATCGATTCCTGTAGTTGCGCGGGCCGCACCTTGAACAACTCCGCTTGCAGATCGCCCGCGCCTTCGTGAATGGACGGCAGGTAGGAGGCAGGCAGCGCTTCTCTCAGCGTTGCCGCGGCAGAATCCACGCCTGCCTGCAGTTCACCGGCGTGCTGGCTGACTGTACGCTCGACTGAACCCTGCACATCGGCCGCCGCCTGCTCGATACTGCTTTTCAGCTTGCGCAGTTCGTCCATCTGGATTTGCCGGTCTACTTCCGTCTGCACGCTGCTGAGGTAACGCTGCGCGCGCCCAAGCAGCGTGCCGGCCGTACGCGCGACCCTTGGGAGTCTTTCGGGACCGAGCACCACCAGCGCGACCACGCCGATCACGGCCATTTTGGAAACATCGAAGTCAAGCATGGCAACCGTATCTCCGGGTTGGTGTGCAATCAGTCAGTTGCAGGGCGTTATTGCTGCTCGACGACCGGACGGCCTGAAGCTTCGATCGACCCGTTCGCGGACATTGGCTTCGCAGCGGCCTGGGCGGCTAC
>JBEKNG010000321.1:0-6689 GCA_049523075.1 Paraburkholderia sp. | reverse complement strand
GTGCTCGATGAGGTGATGCGGAATCTGGATGCGCTAGCCGATCAGCATCGATAGGACGGCGCGGCGCACGGCGCAGCAGCTTGCGACCGTAGTGCCGGTAACGAGGCCCGGCGGCGCAACAGCCTGCGACCGTAGTGCTGGTAACGAAGCCCGGCGGCGCACCAACTGGCTGCCACCAAATTATCTCGGCTCTCAGCCCGCCTCACCACCGGTCGTGCGTCCCGCCTGTACGCGGGCAATCTCAGCCGCAAGGCACTCGGGGCATAGACAGCGGCGGGCCGGCTCCAGCCGGTCTGTGGACAACGCCGGCATCGCCTTGCACCAGCAGCCGAACGGCTGCCCATGCATCGCGCAGTCGAACGCGCTGCCGCAACTCGGACAGCGCGCGCTCTTTGCATGCACCTGCTCGGCGGGGGGATTCATGGCAATCCAGGATGAGTTACCGGACATCCGGTCAGGAAATGATGCCACGTCCGGCAAGCCGCCTGAAAGCCCCGCTTCGCCATAGCCTCCGAACCCCGCGCAAATCCCCCGTAAATGACCGCGGAACCGCCCTGGGAGTGGCGTGCGCGCAACGTCCGTGGCGCAGTGCGGAAGCACGGCACGGCCCGTCGCCAGAACACATATGGAAAACCCTGTTGCACCGCCCCAGTCCTGTACAATTCGCCGTGTTTCAACTGTTCCGTGCCTGAGCCCTGCCGCCATGTCCGAAATTCCCGACCTCTCGCAGATCGCCCCCACCCTGAAGGCTGAAATTCTGGCCGAGGCGCTGCCCTATATTCGCCAGTATCACGGTAAGACCGTGGTCATCAAATACGGCGGCAACGCGATGACCGAAGAGCGCCTGAAGCAAGGCTTCGCGCGCGACGTCATTCTGCTGAAGCTGGTGGGTATCAATCCGGTCATCGTGCACGGCGGCGGTCCCCAGATCGACCAGGCGCTCAAGAAGATCGGCAAGCAGGGCACCTTTATCCAGGGCATGCGCGTCACGGACGAAGAGACGATGGAAGTCGTCGAATGGGTGCTCGGCGGCGAAGTCCAGCAGGACATCGTCACGCTGATCAATCACTTCGGCGGCCACGCAGTAGGTCTCACCGGCAAGGACGGCGGCCTGATCCACGCGCGCAAGATGCTGATGCCGGATCGCGACAACCCAGGACAGTACGTCGACATTGGCCAGGTCGGCGAAGTCGAGGCGATCAACCCGGCGGTCGTGAAAGCGCTGCAGGACGACGCGTTCATTCCGGTGATCTCGCCGATCGGTTTCGGCGAAGACGGTCTGTCGTACAACATCAATGCAGATCTGGTCGCGGGCAAGCTGGCGGTCGTGCTGAACGCCGAAAAGCTCGTCATGATGACCAACATCCCCGGCGTAATGGACAAGGAAGGCAATCTGCTCACCGACCTGTCTGCGCGCGAGATCGACTCGCTGTTTGCCGACGGCACCATCTCCGGCGGCATGCTGCCGAAGATCTCCTCGGCGCTCGACGCGGCGAAGAGCGGCGTACGCTCGGTACACATCATCGACGGCCGTATCGAACACTCGGTACTGCTGGAAATCCTGACCGAACAGCCGTTCGGCACCATGATCCGCTCCCATTGAGCATGCCTCGCCAGGCAGCGCGTCCCGCGGATGAGCTGCCTGTTGCGGCTGGCATTTACCGCTCGCCCGGTGTTTCCCTTCGCCTCGCTGCAGCGGTCTCAGTATCAGGCACCCGGCCTCGCATCCGCCGTGGCGCCCTATCCTTCCCTTTTGCTTCCGCCGCACGCATGATGGACTGCAGGCACCCGCTCGTTCATTGCAAACGGCGGCGGCACGAACCCGGTCTGATTTCCCGTCATCATGCGCACCTTCCCCTCGAGACACGCTAAACGCCGTCGGCCCCACATCGCGGGCGGCGGTCCGGTGTGGCTGTTCGATCTCGACAACACGCTGCACCACGCGTCGCATTCGATTTTCCCCGCGATCAACCGGGGAATGACGCAGTACATCATCGATTCGCTGCAAGTGGAACGCGAGGAGGCCGACCGCCTGCGCAGGGTGTACACGGACCGTTACGGCGCCACGCTGCTGGGCCTCGCCCGTCATCACCCGATCGACCTGCACGACTTTCTAAAGGTGGTGCATACGTTCGCCGATCTGCCTTCGATGGTGCGCAGCGAGCGCGGCCTCGCGCGTCTCCTCGCCGCGTTGCCCGGCCGCAAGATCGTGCTGACCAATGCTCCGGAAGCCTACGCGCACGCGGTGCTCGCCGAACTGCGTATCGAGCGGCTGTTCGAGCGCGTGATCGCCATCGAACACATGCGCGACCGGCGCGGCTGGCGCGCCAAGCCCGACGCCGGCATGCTGCGCCGTGCGATGCGCGACGCCCATGTGCCGCTTGCCGATGCGATCCTCGTTGAAGACACGCGCTCGCATCTGAAGAACTACCGCAGGCTGGGAATCCGTACCGTGTGGATCACCGGCCATTTGCCAAGCCAGGTGAGTGTGGACGGCATTCCGGGCCGCTTGCCGGGCACTGGCCGACCGCACTATGTCGACAAGCGCATCCGTTCGTTAAAATCACTCAGATTGGGCACACGCTCAGTGCGACTGAAGGGACGACAGACATGCAACCGATTCACAAGCATGACGAAGCCGTAACCGAAGAACCGCCAGCCACGGGCAGTACCCGCGCGACCCGCCTGAAACCGGGCGAGCGCCGCGTGCATATCCTCCAGACCCTCGCGGCCATGCTGGAGGCGCCGAAAAACGAAAAGATCACCACCGCGGCGCTCGCCGCGCGGCTCGGTGTATCGGAAGCCGCGCTGTACCGGCATTTCGCCAGCAAGGCGCAAATGTTCGAGGCCCTGATCGAATTCATCGAGCAATCCATCTTCGGGCTGATCAACCAGATCGCGGCGAAAGAACCGAATGGCGTGCTGCAGGCACGAACCATAGCCTTGATGCTGCTCAACTTTTCTGCGAAAAATCCCGGCATGACGCGCGTGCTGACATGCGAGGCCCTGGTGGGCGAGCATGAACGGCTCACTGAGCGTGTCAACCAGATGCTCGAACGGGTTGAAGCTTCGCTCAAGCAATGCCTGCGACTCGCCCTGATGGATGCCAACGTACAGACCGGGACACCGGCGCAAAATCCAGCAGTCGTGCCGCTGCCGACTGACTACGATCCCGTCGTACGGGCCAACCTGCTGCTCAGCTATATCGTCGGCCGTTGGCATCGTTATGTGCGCAGCGGCTTCGCACGCAATCCGGCCGAACACGCCGACGCTCAGTTAAGATTGATTCTTCAGTAGTCCACTTCAGTCATACGCATTGCGCATGACTATCTGCTTCGCATAGCGCAGGCTGCACGTCCTGTCGAAGTCCTGAACACTGGGAGTAAGCGCGCCATGAACCGTCCTGTCCTGTCTGCGTTGCCGCAGGGTCTTCACAGACTCTCCGCCCATTGGGGATGGCTCGCCATCCGTGGCGTTTCCGCCATTCTGTTCGGCATCCTTGCTTTCACCTGGCCCGGCTTCACCATCGCCACGCTCGCGCTCGTGTGGGGCGCTTACGCGATCGTCGACGGCGCTTTTGCGCTCATCTACGGCGTACGCGGTGGTGGCACGCGGCGCTGGGCCTATGCGTTCGTCGGGCTCATTGGTGTCATTGCCGGGTTGATTGCCTTCTTCTGGCCGAACGAGACGGCCATCATTCTGGTGATGATCATCGGCGCGCGGGCGCTCGCTGTCGGCATCTTCGAAATCATCTACGCGATCCAGTATCGCCGTGCCAATGCGCATCCGTGGGTGATCGGCCTGTCCGGCTTGCTGTCAGCGGCCGTCGGTCTGTTCATTCTCGCGTATCCGGGCGCGGGGGCCCTGTCGCTGATCTGGCTGATCGGCACTTACGCGATCTTCTACGGATTCCTGATGCTGTTCGCGGCGATCCAGTTGCGGCGCTTCCGTCATCGCTCGGGCGTGTGAGTGTCCGGCTCATCGCTCACGCGCCGGGCTGCACCCACCCGCGTCCGGCGTTGCTGCGCCGAATTTTCCGCTATACTTTGCGCCTGACTCTTGACACTGACGCGCCGATTTGCTGACTCGATTGCGGGCGCGCGAACCTGCTGGAATTCCATCCAGCGGTTCACTATAAATGCGGCTAAAGAGGTCGTCAGCCGCGCACATCGTCCTTCTCCGTGCCTTGCCGACACCATTTAGCCGTCCCTGTAGAAGGCGGAATGAATGGATTCAATCGGTATCGTCGCTCCCCAGAAAATGCATTTCGCCGAGCCGCTGCTCATGCAGAACGGCAGCTCGTTGGCCGGTTTCGACCTGATGGTCGAAACCTACGGCACGCTCAACGCTGCGCGCAGCAATGCCGTGCTCGTCTGTCACGCTCTCAACGCCTCGCACCATGTGGCGGGCGTCTATGCGGACGACCCGAAGAACATCGGCTGGTGGGACAACATGGTCGGCCCCGGCAAGCCGCTCGACACCAACAGGTTCTTCGTCATCGGCGTGAACAATCTCGGTTCGTGTTTCGGCTCGACCGGCCCGATGAGCATCAATCCCGCCACGGGCGTTCCGTACGGCGCGAGCTTCCCGGTCGTGACCGTGGAAGACTGGGTGAACGCGCAGACGCGCGTCGCCGACGCGTTTGGCATCACGCGTTTCGCTGCGGTGATGGGCGGCAGCCTAGGCGGCATGCAGGCGCTCGCATGGAGCATGATGTATCCGGAACGCGTCGGCCATTGCATCGTCGTGGCGTCCACACCGAAACTCTCCGCGCAGAACATCGCGTTCAACGAGGTGGCGCGCTCGGCGATCCTGTCCGACCCGGACTTCCACGGTGGCAACTACTACGCGCACGGCGTGAAGCCGAAGCGCGGGCTGCGCGTGGCACGCATGATCGGTCATATCACCTATCTGTCCGACGACGACATGGCCGAGAAATTCGGCCGTTCGCTGCGCCGCGCAGAGGGCGCCCTCGATGCGTACAACTTCAATTTCGACGTCGAATTCGAAGTGGAATCGTATCTGCGCTATCAGGGCGACAAGTTCGCTGATTATTTCGACGCGAACACCTATCTGCTGATCACCCGCGCGCTCGACTATTTCGATCCGGCCAAGGCTTTCGACGGCGATCTGACCAAGGCCGTCGCGCATACGACGGCGAAATACCTGATCGCGAGCTTCACGACCGACTGGCGTTTCGCCCCGGCGCGCTCGCGCGAACTGGTGAAGGCGCTGCTCGATCACAAACGCACAGTGACGTATGCAGAAATCGACGCGCCGCACGGCCATGACGCCTTCCTGCTCGACGACGCGCGCTATCACAACCTGATGCGCGCCTACTACGAACGTATTGCCACCGAGGTGAACGCATGAACCAGCGCGCTCTCGATTATCTTGCGCTGCGCCCCGATTTCCGCGCCATCGCCCGCTGGGTCGAACCGCGCGCGACGGTGCTCGATCTGGGCTGCGGCGACGGCTCGCTGCTCTCGACGCTGACCGAGGAACTCGAAGTGTCGGGTTACGGCATCGAGATCAACGACGCCGGTGTGCTCGCCGCGACGAAGAACGGCGTCAACGTGATCCAGCAGAATCTGGAAGACGGCCTGCGGCTCTTCGAAGACGGCAGTTTCGACTTCGCCATCCTCTCGCAGACGCTGCAAACCATTCACCAGACCGCGGCGATCCTGCGTGAGACGGTGCGGGTCGGCAAGGAATGCATCGTATCGTTCCCGAATTTCGGCTATTGGGCACACCGGCTTTCGGTGTTGAAAGGCCGCATGCCGGTGTCGAAATCGCTGCCGTATCAGTGGCACAACACGCCGAACGTGCGCGTGCTGACCATCAAGGATTTCGAGGCGCTAGCGCCCGAGGTGGGCATCGAAATTCTCGACCGGGTCGTGCTGCACGGCGGCCAGGCGGTGCGTTGGGGGGCGAACTGGCGTGGTAGTCTTGCGGTCTATCGCGTCAAGAAAAGCTAACGCCACACACCCATGTCGAACCCGCCGCACGAGGCGCCCGCACTTACCGCTCACGTCGAACACACCGGCTGGCGTGCGTTTCTAAATACGCACATGTTGATCTGCGTCTTTCTCGGCTTCACGTCCGGATTGCCGCTGTTCACGCTCGTCTATCTGGTGCAGGCGTGGCTGCGCTCCGAGGGCGTCAATCTGAAGGAAATCGGCCTGTTTGCGCTGATCCAGTTTCCCTATACGTGGAAATTCGTCTGGGCGCCGCTGATGGACCGCTACGTGCCGCGCCTGCCGGGTTGGCGCCCGGGACGCCGGCGTGGCTGGATGCTGGTCACGCAGATTCTGGTGGCCGGCGCAATCGCCGCGCTCGGTTTCGTGTCGCCGCGCGATTCGATCTGGACGGTCGCGGCGCTCACCGCGCTGGTGGCGTTTTTCGGCGCGAGCCAGGACATTTCCATTGACGCCTACCGGCGTGAATTGCTGAAGGATACCGAGCAGGGACTCGGCAACGCGGTGCACGTCAACGCGTACAAGATTGCCGCGCTGGTGCCGGGCTCGCTCGCACTGATCCTGTCAGACCATTTGCCGTGGACCACCGTGTTCATCGTGACGGCCGCATTCATGGTGCCGGGCATGATCATGACGCTCGTGGTGCGCGAGCCCGAAGTGCACGGCGCCCCGCCGAAAAACCTGCGCGAAGCAATCGTCGAACCGTTCCGC
>JBEKNG010000320.1:0-6703 GCA_049523075.1 Paraburkholderia sp. | reverse complement strand
CCATGTTGCTGGGCGCTACCCAGCCACCCGGCGCGGCCCCGTCCGTGACCAGCTACATCTCGGTGAGCCAGAACGTGGTCCAAGGTACTTCGACGGAGGCATCCAACGACTTCAATGCCATGGCAATCGGTCCCGCGGCGATGGCAACGGGCGTCGACGCGCTCGCGGTCGGCTCGGGGGCAGGCGCGGGTAGCGCAGGGTCAACGGCGGTCGGTTCGGGTGCCGCCGCGCTGTCGGTCAATGCCACGGTGGTCGGCTCTGCAGCTACGACTGGCTCCGGCGCAACAAATAGTGTGGCGATCGGATATCACGCCGATACAGAAGGCGCCAACACCATGGCGTTCGGCACGAGTAGCATGGCCTCCGGCGATAGTTCGATTGCCTTCGGGTACAACGCTTACACGTCTTCGAGCGCCGCGAATTCGATAGCACTCGGCACGAACGCGTTGGCCAGCACCTCCGGTACAGTTGCTCTCGGCGCGAACACGTTGGCGAGCGGCTCGGGTTCGGTTGCACTGGGCACCGGCTCGGTTGCCGAACGCATCAATGTCGTCTCTGTGGGTACGAGCGCGCAGCAGCGCCAGATTGTCAACGTGGCCGCGGGCACGCAGAACACTGACGTCGTGAATGTCGGCCAGCTCAAGGGTGTCACAAGCGCAATCGGCGGTGGCGCGAGCGTCAACCCGGACGGCACGCTCCAGCAACCCAGCTTCACGGTGAACAGCCAGACGTATGCGGATATCGGCTCGGCCCTCGCCGCTGCCGGTAGCGCGTCGAACGATGCGGTACGGTACGACTCGACGTCGCACAGCGGCGTGACGCTCGGCGGTGCTGGGGCGACGGCGCCGGTGATGCTGACTAACGTGGCAGCGGGCACACAGAACACGGATGCGGTGAATGTCGGTCAGTTAAAGAGTCTGGGTGCGAACCTGGACGTAAGCGGCAACGTCCTTAATAGCTTTGCCGCTTACGACGATGTGACGCAAGATTCCATTAAGCTCAAGGGTGCCGCGGGAACGAAGATCACGGGCCTCGCGGCGGGTGGCGTGACGGTTGGGAGTACGGACGCCGTAAACGGCTCGCAGTTGTATCAGACGAACCAGGATGTCGCGAATCTGGCCAGTATGGCGACGACTGCGGTGGGTAACGTGACGAACGTGACCAACACGGTCAACAACATCGTCAACGGTGGCGGTATCAAGTATTTTCATGCGAACTCCACGTTGGCCGACTCGTCGGCGACGGGTTGGAACGCGGTTGCCATTGGCGGTAACGCCAGCGCAACGGCGAGTGGTTCGGTGGCCATCGGTAGCGGTGCGCTGGCGGACCGAACTAATGCGGTCTCGGTCGGCAGCAGCACACAGCAGCGTCAGATCATCAACGTGGCAGCTGGTACGCAGGATACCGACGCGGTGAACGTCAGCCAGTTGAAGAACCTCGGCGCGAATATCGACGCGAGCGGCAACCTGATGAACAGCTTCGTCGCATACGACGATTTGTCGAAGACCAAGGTGACCTTCGGCGGTGTCGCCGCGGCGGTACCGGTCACGCTCACGAATGTAGCGTCAGGCGCGGTGAGCGCGGCCAGCACGGATGTGGTGAACGGCTCGCAGTTGTACGCCCATGCCGCCAGCACGGCGGCGGCGCTCGGCAGCGGCTCGAGAGTCAACGGAGACGGCACGGTGAGCGCGCCGGCGTACACGATTGGCGGCAACACCTATAGCGACGTAGGCGCGGCACTGGCTGCTGCCGTCACGTCCGGCACAGTCGCGAGTGCGAATGCCGTGATGTACGACTCGAGCGCGCATGACAGTGTGACCCTTGGCAATTCCGGCACGCCTGTGCGGATCACCAACGTCGAAGCGGGGACGCTGGCTGCAGACAGTTCCGATGCGGTCAACGGCGCACAGTTGTATGCCACCAACCAGAACGTCGCGCAGAACACAAATGACATTGCCCAGAACACCAGCGATATCGCGCAAAACACGAGCGACATCGCAAAGAACACTGGCGATATCACCAATCTCGATACGCGGGTCACGACGGTCGAAGGTTCGGTCACGAACCTGACCAACCAGATCAGCGTGGGGACAGTGGGTGTTGTGCAACAGGATCCCACCTCGCGCAATCTGACCGTCGGCAAGGACACGGACGGCACGCAAGTCGACTTCACGGGTACAGCCAACGCACGTGAATTGCTAGGCGTCGCACCTGGCACGACTGACGGCTCCGTGGTCAACGTCGGGCAGCTCAAGCCGGTCGTGTCCGCGTTGGGCGGTGGTGCGCAGATCAATGCTGACGGCTCGGTGACGGCGCCCACTTACCACGTGCAGGGCGGCACGCAGACCACGGTGGGTGATGCACTTGGCTCGCTCGACAACGGGTTGACGTCTCTGCAGCAGGACATCGCCGCGGGCAATATCGGTCTCGTCACACAGGACGCGACAAGCCGTACCATCAACGTGGGTGGCGCGACAGACGGCACGCTGATCAATCTGGCCGGCACGGCAGGGAGTCGTGTCGTGACCGGTGTCGCGGCTGGGGCGGTCAATGCCGCCAGCACAGATGCGGTCAACGGCTCGCAACTCTATGCGCATGCTGCGAACACGGCGGTAGCGCTCGGTGGCGGCTCGACTGTGAACGCGGATGGCACGATCACGGCGCCTAGTTATACCGTCGGCGGCACGGTGGTGAATAGTGTCGGTGGCGCAATCAGCAATCTCGATGGTCGCGTAACGCAGAACACCAACGACATCGCAAACCTGCAAACCACGGTCGGCTCGATCAGCGGAACCGTAGCGAACGCGGTGCAGTACGACAGTTCCGCTCATAACTCAGTCACTCTGGGGGGCTCGTCCGGCGCGCCGCCGGTGAAGTTGACTAACCTGCAGGCCGGGACCCTGTCGGCGACCAGCACCGATGCTGTTACCGGCGCGCAACTATGGTCCACTAACCAGCAGGTCAGCGATCTCACGCAGGCCGTGCAGAACGTACAAACTACCGGCACCACGGGTATCGCCACCAATACCGGAGGAGTCCCGGCAACGGCAACCGGTACGAACTCAACCGCGATCGGCGGTGGTGCAACCGCAAGCGCTGCGAACTCGGTCGCCGTCGGCCAGGGTTCGCTGGCCGACCAGCCAAATACGATGTCCGTCGGATCGGCGGGCAACGAGCGTCGCATTATCAACGTCGCAGACGGTGTCGCGCCAACGGACGCCGTGAACATGCGCCAGTTCGAGTCGGGCATGAGCGATATAGCACGCAACGCCTACAGCGGGACGGCATCGGCGATTGCGCTGACGATGATCCCGGATGTCGATGCGAACAAGAATCTCGCCATCGGTGTGGGTACGTCGGGTTACAAGGGCTATCAGGCAGTAGCGGTGGGTTTGTCGGCTCGTGTGACCCAAAGCCTGAAGGTCAAGCTCGGTGCCGGTATCAGTTCAGCTACGACGACGGTCGGTGCCGGCGCGGCGTACCAGTGGTAGGGTGGCGGTAGTGCGTTGACGAAACGTCAGCGCAAGCCTGTGCGCCTGACGCCGAATGCCGAATGCCGAATGCTGAGCCCACCCCACACGCGTCCTCAAGTGGGGTGGTTCTCTTCCTGGTAGCTGCAATCAACCAAACAGCTTCACCGCTTGCAGCAGCGTATTCACCACGCCCCACGCAAGCGGAATCAGTACATACAGCCAGAAGACGGCGAGCTTGACCGTAGAGGCGGGCTGGCTAGTTTGAATCGTGCTCATATCGATTTCCTTTATTGACCGCTCTTGAGTTGCGCATCGCTCATGTGATGCTTGTCGTCCACGCGTTTGATCAGCAGGTTGCAAACAAAACCGACGACCAGCAGGACTGCCATGATGTGCACGGTCATCGTATACGCGTCTGCTTTTGCCACCCCATGCGCCACTTGATAGGCGCGGATGTAGTTCACCAGCACCGGTCCGGCCACGCCTGCGGCCGCCCATGCCGTCAGCAGACGGCCATGAATGCCGCCGACAAACGCCGTGCCGAACATATCTGCCAGATAAGCGGGCACGGTCGCGAAACCGCCGCCGTACATCGACAGGATTACGCAGTAGGCGAGCACGAATAGCGCGATCTGTCCCGACCCGGCAAATCCCGGAACGAGGTAGTACAGCACGGCACCCAGCACGAAGAAGATGAAATAGGTGTACTTACGGCCAATCCAGTCGGATGCAGAAGCCCACACAAAGCGTCCGCCCATATTGAAGAGCGACAGCAGTCCGACGAAGCCTGCCGCCGCCGCGGCCGTCACCGTGTTCTTGAAGCTCTCCTGAATCATCACCGATGCCTGGCCGAGAATGCCGATGCCCGCCGTCACGTTAAGGAACAGCACGAGCCAGATGAGGTAGAACTGCGGGGTCTTCAGCGCCTGATCGATGTGCACATGATTGCGCGAGATCATCTTCTTCTGGCCGCCGACGGGAGGGGTCCAGCCTGCCGGCTTCCAGTCGGCCGGCGGCACGCGGATCGCCAGCGCACCAATTGACATCGAAATGAAGTACGCAATGCCAAGCACCACGAAGGTTTCCGCAACACCGTTGCCGGTTGCACTGCGAAAGTGATTCATTAGCGCAACGGACAGCGGGGCGGCGATCATCGCGCCCCCGCCGAAGCCCATGATCGCCATGCCGGTCGCCATGCCGCGACGGTCGGGGAACCAGCGGATCAACGTCGAAACCGGCGACACATAGCCGAGCCCCAGACCGATGCCGCCGATCACACCATAGCCGAGATACAGCAACGCAATCTGGTGCGTCCAGACCCCGAGCGCCGAGACCAGAAAGCCACCGCCGAAGCAGCATGCTGCGGTAAACATCGTGCGACGCGGCCCCACCCGCTCGAGCCACTTGCCGGCGAATGCCGCCGACAAGCCAAGGCACACGATCGCCAGTGAAAAGATCCAGCCGAGCGTGGTGAGAGACCAGTCGTCAGGCGCAGATTGCGTGATGCCGATCACCTTCGTGAGCGGTCCGTTGAACACTGAGAACGCATACGCCTGGCCAATACATAGATGCACGGCGAGGGCGGCGGGCGGCACCATCCAGCGTGAGAAGCCAGGGCCTGCGACGGTGGCCTGTTTGGAAAAGAATGGGGCAGAGCCTGACTTCCCCCTAGGCTCGGTAATGCTGCTCATGATGGGTCTCCGTTTGCGTGTCTTGTTTTATCGGCGTCTATCTTGTCAACGCAAAAACGTCGCCGCGTGACAAGGCACGCTCTGCCCGTCGCGCGTATATGCTCTTCGATTTCATATTGATTCGAGATGCATACAACGCTTATGCCGCCGATCACACAATAGGTGGCGTCGATGGGGTTGGCAATATGAGATAGGAATGCATAAGGTTTTCGCCTGGTATGGGACCGCCGTCGGATCAGTAGAGACCCTGCCACGATTTGGCAGCGCGTCGGCCCAAAAAGACCTTGCAGCCTGAGTTAGTCCAGTACAGGATCGGTACGGTAGGCTATCTGGAGGTGGTCAGCGCCTCTGTATCGGCCATAGTTTTATAGTCAAAAAGCCACGAACGCCGGAAAAGTGGCCTGATATATTACATACGGAATATTGATTTTTGCGGCGATGCAGCATATGATCGGATGATCTGCAAATTCAATTGTTCGGAGATGCAAATGGAGTTTGTTCCTCTGGCCCTGCTTGCCATTGCCGTCGTAAGTTTGGGCTCGGCCGCGACTGTGCTGTTGGCCCGGTGGGTTCCTCAGCCCGTTGCAGCACTCGCAGCGCAACATGGACGTTTTGCCGGACTGGGCGAACCGGACAACGCGGCCATGCCCGCGGCGCCTTATGATGTTCACCCGGCCGCAAGCGCGGGCGCAAGCCCGGGCAACCAAGTGGTTGCACGTGTTCGACAAGAGGCGATGAATGTCGTCAGGACTTCAAACTGAAGCAGTGGCTACCCCTTTGACATTGTCCTTGCAGCCGATCGGCGCGAGCGCGAGCTTGCGCGATCAAGCTTATGCAATGCTGCGCCAAGCCATTGCCGACGCGGACATCTACCGGTCGCGCGAAGAGATTCGCCTCGACGAGCGGGTGCTGAGCGAGTCGCTTGGCGTGAGCCGGACACCCGTGCGCGAAGCGATGACGCTGCTTGAACAGGAGGGCTTTCTGCGCATGGTGCCGCGCCGCGGCATCTACATCGTGCGCAAGAGCAAGCGCGAAATTGTCGAGATGATCCAGATGTGGGCCGCCCTCGAAAGCATGGCGGCGCGTCTTGCCACGGTGCATGCCACGGACGAGGAAATCGCCAGGCTGCGCCATATGTTCGACAACTTCCAGGACACGACGCCGGCTGAGCACATTGCGGAGTACTCGGACGCGAACATCGCGTTCCATCAGGCGATTGTCGAGTTGTCGAAGTCGCAGATCATTCTCGATACGATCAAGAACATCTTCATCCACGTGCGGGCCATTCGGCGAATGACGATTTCGCAAAGCGACCGCGCGTCGCGCTCGATCGTCGATCACTTGCGCATTATCGAGGCGCTCGAGAAACGCGACACCGAACTGGCGGAGCGGCTCACGCGCCAGCACTCGCTGGATCTCGCTACCTTCGTCGAAGCGAATTGCGACTTCCTCGATTGAGCGGCTGACAGCTGCTTCCCGATACGCAAGCAAGGCCAGTGGTGGCGACGCTGCTGGCTTTGCCTGCACTGATGGGGCGGT
>JBEKNG010000319.1:0-6719 GCA_049523075.1 Paraburkholderia sp. | reverse complement strand
AAAATACCTCCCGGTTGCCTCCCAAGACCCATCCCGGTCGCCTCAAAGGTCCACCGAGCGTCCCACGAGGCCGCGCATGCGCCGCCATCGTATCGAACCCAACTATTCGTCGAAACAGAATCAAGGACCTCCTGACATGCTTGCCCGGGTTACCCGTCTCTTTCCGCTGTGGGCCGTGCTGGTTTCGCTCGCCGCCTACTTTTCGCCGGCCTCCTTCAGATCCATCGCACCGCACGTCACCACGCTGCTGACCATCATCATGCTGGCGATGGGCGTGACGCTGTCCATCGCCGATTTCAAACGTGTCTTTACGCGGCCTGCACCGGTCGTCGCCGGCATCCTGCTGCACTATCTGGTGATGCCGCTTGCCGCATGGGCCATTGCCAAGGTGCTGCACATGCCGCCCGACCTGACCGCGGGGATGGTGCTGGTGGGCAGCGTCGCGAGCGGTACTGCTTCGAACGTGATGATCTATCTGGCGCGTGGCGACGTGGCGCTATCGGTGACGATCAGCGCGCTGTCGACGCTGGTCGGCGTGTTCGCCACGCCGCTGCTCACGCGCCTCTATGTCGACGCGTCGATCGCGGTCGACGTGCACGGCATGCTGATGAGCATTCTGGAGATCGTCGGCCTGCCGATCGTCGTGGGCCTCGTCATCAATCATCTGTTCGGCAAGCTGGTGCGCAAGGTCGAACCGGTTCTGCCGCTGGTGTCGATGGTCGCGATCCTGCTGATCATCTCGGCGGTCGTGGGCGGCACGCAAAAGAGCATTGCGTCGGTTGGGCTCGTGGTGATGGTCGGGGTTGTACTGCACAACGGCATCGGCCTGCTCGGCGGTTATTGGGGCGGCCGGCTGCTCGGCTTCGACGAAGCGGTCTGCCGCACGCTGGCAATCGAAGTCGGCATGCAGAATTCCGGTCTCGCGGCCACGCTCGGCAAGCTGTATTTCTCGCCACTCGCGGCACTGCCGGGCGCCTTGTTCTCGGTCTGGCACAACCTGTCGGGGTCGCTGCTCGCAGGCTACTGGGCAGG
Organism: Paraburkholderia sp.; assembly: GCA_049523075.1. Taxonomy (GTDB): domain Bacteria; phylum Pseudomonadota; class Gammaproteobacteria; order Burkholderiales; family Burkholderiaceae; genus Paraburkholderia. The sequence continues at coordinate 5,687 of JBEKNG010000319.1, read as the reverse complement.
CCGCCCCGCCAAGGGTTCCACGCATCGTGACGACGCATCGGCCCTCGAGGTCGAACGCGGATAAAGGGAGTTCCCAAGGCCTCGTGCGGCTCCCGTGCGCCCCCGTCCGCGACGGGCGCACCACGGGCACGTGTGCCTGTGTCTGCGAGCTGCGCATGCTTCGTCATTCATTTGCATAACGAACAGACACACGTGCCATGACTCGAGCAGCATTCAAGTCATCACATTGAAATGGGACGCCCCCGCCAGTCCCCACGCCAAACTGCGCTGTCCAGCACTCGTCCGATCAATTCCCCTTAGAATGCTTTCCTCAACAGCGCCCAGCTGCATCGGGTGTGCGCCTGCGTCGAAGAAGCTTGCGTACACCGAATCAAGCGGAGGAAAAGCGTGCCGGCGTACGACAGCAACAACAACATCGCGTCGCAATCTCACCAGGGATTCGCAGGAACGGCACCGTTCCTGCGCACCGCAGCGCAAACTGTAACGCGCATCGGCAAGCGTTGCCTGTTCCTGTGCGTCACCGCGGCACTTTTGACCGCCTGTGCGAGCAGGCCGCCCGCCGCTGCGTTCGACCGTCCAGTCACCCATGCGCTGCCGGCTGCCACCACTACCGCACTCGGCACCGCCCTCGCCCCCGTCGAACTTGCCCATCCTGGCCAATCGGGTTTTCGCGTCCTCTCAAACGGCACCGAAGCGCTGCAGATGCGTATCGCGCTTGCCCGCGCCGCGACGAAGACGCTCGACATGCAGTACTACATCGCCAACGAAGACACCACCGGCAAAATGCTGCTCGGCGCAGCGCTCTACGCTGCCGATCACGGCGTGCGGGTGCGCATGCTGGTTGATGACCTGAACTTCAAGGACATCGACGACGTGATGGCCAGCCTGAACTCGCACCCCAACATCGAAGTCCGCGTCTTCAATCCTTACGGCAGCACGCATCGCAGCGTGTTCGAACGCACTACGAATCTGTTCACGAAGATCGATCAGTTCACGCGCCGCATGCATAACAAGGCGATGATCGCGGACAACCAGTTGGCGATCGTCGGCGGCCGCAATCTCGGCGACGAATATTTCAGCGCGAGCCCGACGCTGCAGTTCCGCGATATCGACGTGCTGGCAGCCGGTCCGATTACCGCCGACGTCTCGGCCAGCTTCGACGAGTACTGGAACAGTTCAGGCGCCTATCCGCTGAAGGCGCTGAACCACCAAACTTTCTCGCCACAGGAACTGGATGCGACGCGCGACGCCTTGCGTCAACACTGGCGCACCAACGCCGACCCGTATAACGCAAAACCGCTGAATGCGACGCCGCTTGCCACGCAGATCACCCAGGACGAACTCGGCCTGACCTGGGCTCCGGCGGAATTCAAGGTCGACACGCCCGGCAAGATCGATCAGCCGTCGCCCGATTACGTCAGTCCACCGATGCAACGACTCGCCGAACTGATGAAGGACGCGCACACGGAATTTCTCGTGGTGTCGCCTTATTTCGTGCCCCACGACGCCGGCGTGAAAGCGCTCGCGCAACTCACGCAGCGCGGCGTGCGCGTGGCGGTTCTGACCAACTCGCTCGCCGCCACCGACGCCGTTGCCGTGCAGGCCGGCTACAGCCCGTACCGGGTGCCGCTGTTGCAGAACGGCGTCGAACTCTACGAGTTCAAGCCGGAGCAGAGTAGTCCGCGCCTCTCGGTGGCGGGTTCGCATTCGCGCGCGAGCCTGCATGCGAAAACCTATGTAATCGATCGCAAGATTCTCGTCATCGGCTCGATGAACCTCGATCCACGTTCGGCCAATCTGAACACCGAACTGGCGCTGGTGATCCACAGCCCGGCGCTCGCCGGCCAGGTCGCGGCGATGTTCGACCACGCCACCACGCCCGAGGTCAGCTATCGCGTGACGCTGGCGACGCCGGCAGAACTTGCCGGACTCAGCTACATTGGTGCGCCGCAGTCGAAACTCGAATGGAGCGACGTGGAGAACGGCGAGCGGCGCACCTATAACTTCGACCCCCAGGCAGGCTTTTACCGGAATCTGCTGACCGGTCTATTCTTGTTATTGCCAGTCCAAGGACAGCTTTGATGGCGCCATGCCACCGGCACGCAGGCCATCCGAACCACGCAGTTCTTCAGCAAATGCGGAGTTGAACCATGACCGAAGATGTACGAATGGAGCGCGACACGTTCGGCGAGATTGCCGTGCCGAACGCTCACCTGTGGGGCGCACAAACCCAGCGCTCACTGCAGAATTTCAAGATCTCCACGGAGAAGCAATCGCCTGAACTGATTACGGCGCTGGCCGTCATCAAGCGTGCGGCTGCCGAAGTCAATCTGGGCCTCGGCGTGCTCGATGAAAGCAAGGCGAAGGCGATCATGCAGGCCGCCGACGAAATCATCGCAGGCAAGCATGCCGGCGAATTTCCGTTGGCGGTGTGGCAGACCGGCTCCGGCACGCAGACCAACATGAACCTCAACGAGGTGATTGCCAATCGCGCAAGCGAGCTGCTCGGCGGCGAGCGCGGCGAAGCACGCAAAGTGCACCCCAATGACGACGTGAACCGCGGCCAATCGTCCAACGACGTGTTTCCGACCGCCATGCATGTGGCCGCGGCGGTGGGCATCGTCAAGCATCTGGTGCCTGCACTGAAGACGCTGCGCGCGACACTCGACGGCAAGGCGAAGGCGTTTGCCGGAATCGTCAAGATCGGCCGCACGCATTTGCAGGATGCGACGCCGCTCACGCTCGGCCAGGAATTCTCCGGCTATGTCGCGCAACTCGACCACGGCATTCGCCACGTCGAAGCGGCGTTGCCGCATCTATATGAGCTGGCGCAAGGCGGCACCGCAGTCGGCACCGGTCTGAACGCGCATCCGCAGTTCGCCGACAAGGTCGCGGCGGCGATCGGCAAACTCACGGGCGTGCCGTTCGTCTCGGCACCGAACAAGTTCGAAGTGATGGCCGCTGCCGATGCGCTGGTGTTTGCGCATGGCGCGCTGAAGACCGTGGCCGCCAGCCTGATGAAGATCGCCAACGACGTACGCTGGCTGGCGAGCGGGCCGCGTTGCGGCCTGGGCGAGCTGTCGATTCCGGAAAACGAGCCGGGCAGCTCGATCATGCCGGGCAAGGTCAACCCGACGCAGTCCGAAGCGATGACCATGCTGTGCTGCCAGGTGTTCGGCAACGACGTCGCGGTGAATATGGGTGGCGCGAGCGGCAACTTCGAGCTCAACGTATTCCGTCCGATGATTGCGCATAACGTATTGCAATCGATCCGTCTTATCGCTGACGGCGCGCACAGCTTCAACGACAACTGCGCAGTGGGCATTGAACCGAATCGCGAGCGTATCGACACGTTGCTCAACGAGTCGCTGATGCTGGTCACGGCGCTCAATCCGCACATCGGCTACGACAAGGCCGCCAAGATCGCGAAGCAGGCCCATAAGGAAGGCACCACGCTGAGGGCCGCCGCGTTGACACTCGGCTTCGTCACCGAGGAGCAGTTCGACGAGTGGGTGCGGCCGCACGACATGGTCGGCCATACGCCGGGGTGATGGCGCGATCAGGGCATGTCAGGCCCTGACAAAGCGTCGCGACGGTTCTCGGGATCGGCGCGGCGCTTGGTCCACTGCCGTTTAAATCTTGCCCTGCGCCACTTCTTCCGGCTTGAGTTCGACGATCGCGTCGAGCGCCTCCTTCACGTCCAGCGCGTACTTGGCGAGGCGCTTCTGTTCGTCGGTCTCAGGCAGGTACGCGGGCACCGGCACCGGGTGGCCATTCTCATTGACCGCCACCATCACGACAAGGCAATCGGTGGTCTGCATCAGTTCACCGCCCTTCGGATCCCCCGCCTGCACCGATACGTGAATGTGCATGCTGGTGCGACCCGTGTGGACGACGCGGGCGCGCAGTTCGACGAGATTGCCCACCAGGATAGGCCGGCGGAAACGGATATTGCCGACGCTGACCGTCACGCAATAACGCCCGGACCAGACGGCGGAGCACGCGTAAGCGGTCTCGTCGATCCACTTCATCAACGCGCCCCCATGCACCTTGCCGCCGAAGTTGACCGAGGTCGGCTCGGCGAGAAAGCGGAAGGTAGTTTCCGAACGGTCCAGCGGCGCAGCGGCAGGGGTGCTCATCTTGACTCCGGTCAAACAATGTATCGAAAGGAGCCGATTATACGAGCGTAATTTTGACCGCGCGCGAAGAGGGCCGGTAATGATGTTTTGTCCTGCGCAAAAGGGTCAAAGCCGCTGAGGCGCCGCGCGTCTCAGCGCAGCGGTTCGGCTGCGGCAAAGCGCTCGCGGTAATCGAGCGGCAACACGCCGAAGCGGCGCACGAACGCGCGCCGCAGGTTCTGTTCGCTGCCGAAACCGCACTCGAGCGCAATCCGCTTGAGCGGCCGGCGCGATTCGGCGAGCCAGCGCGAAGCCGCCTCCAGACGCAGCGCCGAGACGGTTTTGGCGGGCGTGCGACCAACCTCGTCGACATAGCGTCTGGCAAAGGTACGCGGACTCATGCGGGTGCGCTCCGCGAGCCGCTCGACCGATAAATCGTCGTGCAGATTCGCGGCCATCCAGCTATGCAGCGCCTCGAACGGGCCGCCCGCCGACGCTTGCGCCGCGAGCGCCGCGCTGAACTGCGACTGGCCGCCCGGCCGCTTCATGAACACCACCAGCCGCCGGGCTGCCTGCATCGCGACCGCGTGCCCGAGGTCCTCTTCGATCAACGCCAGCGCCAGATCGATGCCGGCCGTCACGCCCGCCGAAGTCCACACCGCCCGGCCGTCGCGCACATCGCGGATGAAGACCGGATCGGCGTCGACTTCGACCTTCGGGAAGCGCCGGGCCAGTTGCGCCGCGTCGCGCCAATGGGTCGTCGCGCGACGGCCATCGAGCAGGCCCGCGGCGGCCAGGTAGAACGCACCGGTACACACCGAACACACGCGCCGCACCTGCGGTGCGCGGCGCGCGATCCAGGCGACGAGTTCAGGCTGCAGCGGCGCGCCTTCCTCGATCGGCACACCGGGGACGATCAGCGTGTCGATCGGCTCGTCGTCGAGCGCATCCAGCCGCGAGGTCACCACGGGCAGGCCCGGAAATGTCTCCAACACCCCGCCGCCGATCGACGCTACCGTCGTCCGATAGGCGGCCGCCACAGCGCGCGACGCCGCTTGCCCGCCCGCTGGAAGCGCCGAGCGCGCCGCGACCGTCAGTTCGGCTCGCCAGAACGCCTCGAGCGGTCCGCACGCATCGAGCAGCACCAGCTCCGGCGCCACAGCAAACACCACGTGGCGCACCCCGGGCGCCGCCCCCTCTGCGCGAGGTGGTTCAACAGCATCCGAAACCGCAGCGTCAAGCGAATAGACCATCAGCGTTTTTCCTCAATCGAGCCGGATCAGGCAATCGTGCGGCCGCACTCACGACACCCAAGCTGGCTGTCGGGAGCGCGCCCAGGCATAGCCGAGCGTCGCCAGGGCGGCGAGCGCGAGCAGCGGGAAAATCGCCGCGTTGATCGCCGCCCAGCCGAAATGAACGAGCAACTGCCCTGCGAACAGCGAGCCCAGCGCAGAACACGCGAACGTGGTGAACTCGCTGGTCGCCTGCGTCTTGGCGCGCTCGGCCGGGCGGTACGATTGCGCGAGCAGCGTCGTACCGCCCACGAACATGAAATTCCAGCCCACCCCG
>JBEKNG010000318.1:0-6729 GCA_049523075.1 Paraburkholderia sp. | reverse complement strand
CTGGGCGACGCCGGCCATGTCATGCCCGCGCAATTGTCGGGTGGCATGCAGCAGCGCGTGGCGCTCGCGCGTGCACTTGTGATCGAGCCGGATGTGCTGCTGCTCGACGAACCTCTTTCTGCACTCGACGCCAATCTGCGCGCGTCGGTGCGCTCCGAACTGAAGGCGCTGCATGAGCGCCTGCCGAATCTGACCATCGTCTGCGTGACGCACGACCAGGACGACGCGCTGGTCCTGTCCGACCGCACACTGCTGATGCGCGAGGGGCGTATCGCGCAACTCGGCACGCCGCAGCAACTGTACGACCAGCCGAACGACGGCTTCGTTGCGCGTTATCTCGGCGCGGCCAATCTGCTGCCGCCGCACGTCGCATTTGCGCTGGGCGATTCGCGCTACGACGAACGTGAGCGGGTCGCCTGCCTGCGTCCGGAGGCGCTGCGGATCGTGCCGCTAGGCGAAGGGCACTTGCATGGAGTGATCAGCTCGGTCGAATGGTATGGCGCGGTGCTATCGGTGTCGGTTGCCCTCGATGCGATGCCCAACGAGCCCGTGCACGTCACGATGCAGCGCGGCCACGGCATGTCGCCCGAAAAGGGCGCGCGTATCTCCTTGCGCTATGAGGCAGACGATGTCGTCCTTATCAACCCCTGATAGTCCTGACGCGCTCGGCGACGCAAAGCGTGCCGCCACCTTTGCTTCGCATGCGGCCGCCGTGCGCCGCCGTGAACGCGCGGCGCAGTGGCATTTGCTGTTCCTCGCCGTGGTGGTGCTCGGACCTCTGGTGATCTATCCACTGGTGCGGCTGGTGTTGCTGAGTCTGACCGGCCCGCATGGGGGATTCGGTTTTCAGGCCTATGGCGCGTTCTTCGATAATCCCGAAACGCGCGGCGTGGTCGGCACCACGCTGTGGATCCTGTTCGCGAGCGCAGGTCTTGCTTCGCTGCTCGGCGTGGCGCTCGCCGCGCTGCTGTTTTTCAAGCCATTTCCCGGCGCACGGTTAGTGACGCGTTTTCTGGAGCTGTTCGTCGCGTTTCCGTCGTTTCTGGTGGCTTTCACGCTGATCTTTCTCTACGGCTCGCAAGGCTCGATCAGTATCGGTCTGCAGCGTCTGTTTCATCTGCAGGCGCCGCCCCTCGACTTCCTGTTCGGCGCGGGCGGCGTGATTCTCGCGGAAGTGGTGTTCTACGCGCCGTTCGTTGTGCGTCCGACGCTCGCTTCGTTCGCGACGCTCGACATGCGTCTGATCGAAGCCGCCCGCAGTCTCGGTGCGAACGGCTTGATGGTGGCGTTCAAGGTGATCCTGCCGCTGGCGTGGCCAGGCATCGCCGCCGGCACAATCCTTTGCTTCCTGCTGACCTTGAACGAGTTCGGCATTCTGCTGGTGCTCGGCAGTGCGCATCTGATTACGCTGCCAGTGGCGATCTACAGCTCCGCGACGGTCGATCTGGACCTGCCGACCGCGGCCGCCGGTGCTGTGGTGATGCTGATGATGTCTTTGTCGCTGTATGCGTTGTACCGCCAGGTCAACCGACGCAAGGTTAGAGGAGTACGGTAATGGCCATCGAACTGGATCCCACTGTCTTGCCGGTCATGCACAAGCGTGCGCGTCCGGTGCAACGCAGCCTGCTGACGCGTCTCGCGGGCGGCGTGTTCCTGGCGTTTGCCGCGTTGCTGTGCGTCTGGCTGTTCGTCTTGCCCGTTGCGGTGGTGGCGCTGTCAAGCGTGGCCTCCCATTGGTCGGGCACGATCTTGCCCGACGGTGTCAGCATGCGCTGGTTCGAGCGGCTCGGTTCGAGCGATTTCGATGCGCTTAGCACGAGTCTCGAGACCGGCTTCGGTGTGGCGGTGCTCGGCACCATCGTCGGGCTTTGGCTGGCGCTGGCGCTCGAAGGGCGCGACCGCCGCGGACTCGGCGCGTTCGTCGATACGATCGCGATGATGCCCAACGGTGTGCCGAGTGTGGTGCTCGGGCTGGCCGTGCTGATTGCGTACCACAAGCGTCCGCTCGACCTGTCGGGTTCGGCGGCGATTGTCGTGCTCGTGCAGCTCGCGCTGGTGCTGCCGTTCTGCTACCGCTGCGCGGCCGCAGCGCTGCGCCCGGAACTGACGATCCTGCGCGAAGCCGCCGCGAGTCTCGGCGCGCCGCCTGCGATGGTGCTGCGCCGGGTCGTCCTGCCGCAACTGGTGCCGGCCATCCGCGCGAGTCTCGCGCTGGGCTTCGCGCTCTCGCTCGGCGAACTGGGGGCGACGCTGACCGTCTATCCGCCTGGATTTGCGACGGTGCCGATCGTCGTTGTCGGCCAGGTCGAGCGCGGCTACTACCTGCCAGCCTCCGCTCTCTCGCTGATCCTGCTGCTCGTCTCACTCGCTGCGCTGCTTCTGATCGCCGCGCGGGTTCCGCGTCGCCGGGTCGACTGACCGGCGGATTGCCCTGACCTCCGGTGTTGACTGCCAAGTGGGCATTCAACACACGTAGATGTGGCAAAAAATGTCGAAATGACCGAAAATATGGAAACAGCCTCAGCCGATCCGATTGACGTCGTACGCCGGCATTCGCTCACTGCGCTGGTTCGCGACGCGATTGAGCGAAACATCATTGAGGGCAAATTGGTTCCGGGTGCGAAGCTCAACGAGGCGGAGTGGGCCGCGCGTCTGCAGGTATCGCGCGGGCCGGTACGCGAAGCGTTCCGTGCGCTCGAACAGGCCGGGCTTGTGCGGACCGAGAAGAACCGTGGCGTGTTCGTGCGGGTCGTGTCGCTCGCGGAGGCTGACGAGATTTACGCCGTGCGGGCCGTGCTTGAAGAGGCGGCATGCCGGATGCTGGCGTCGAGCATCGACGCAGCGCAACTGGCGGGTCTGCGCAAGCAGATCGAGGCGATGCGCAGCGCGCTCGACACGCATGACCATGACGCCTATGCGCGCGCCAATGTGGCATTCCACGACCGCATCGTCGCGGCGGCGGGCAACAACAAGCTATATGAGACGTACCGGCGTCTCGTGGACGAGCTGAGTCTGTTCCGGCGTGCGGCGCTGATTGTGCACGCCGATGCGATGGAACGCTCTTTAGCCGAGCACCGTGCCATCCTGACGGCGCTCGCGTCGCGCGATGCCGATCATGCCGCCGCGCTGATGCATGCGCATGTGAACGGCGGCTTGCAGCGGGCGCACGAGGCTTATCAACCGGTTGAACTGGCTGAACAGCGGAGCATGCTGCCGTTGCCGGCCCCGATTGACGAAAAACGCGCGTAAGCAACGCGCAGGGAAGAAAGCGATGTCTATCGAGTCTGAGCAAAGCGAACGCAATGTTGAAGTGAACGGCCGGGCTTACCGGCTGTCGCCGAAGCCTGCGGTCGTTGTCTGCGTCGACGGTTGCGAGTACGACTATCTTGAAGCGGCGGTCGCGGCAGGTGTTGCCCCGTTCATCGGCAAGATGCTGACAGAGGGCACGGCGCTCAAAGGCGATTGCGTGATTCCCTCGTTCACCAACCCGAACAACCTGTCGATCGTCTGCGGCGTGCCGCCTTCGGTGCACGGCATTTGCGGCAACTACTTCTGGGATCCGCAAGCCAACGGCGGCGCGGGCGCGGAAGTCATGATGAACGATCCAGCCTATCTGCGAGCGGGAACGCTGCTGGCAGCCGCTGCAGGGCAAGGCGCGGCGGTCGCCGTGGTGACCGCGAAAGACAAGCTGCGCCGCTTGCTCGGCTGGCAACTGAAGGGGATCTGTTTCTCGGCGGAGAAGGCGGACACGGTGACGCTGGAAGAAAACGGCGTCGCTGATGTCCTCGATCTGGTGGGCTTGCCGGTGCCGGATGTATATAGCGCGGGGTTGTCCGAGTTCGTTTTCGCCGCGGGCGTGCGCCTCGCGCAGACGCGCAAGCTCGATCTGATGTACCTGTCCACCACCGACTATATCCAGCACAAGTGGGCGCCAGGCACCCAGGGTGCGAACGATTTCTACGCGATGATGGACCGCTATCTCGCGCAGCTCGACGAACTCGGCTGGGTGATCGGCCTGACCGCCGACCATGGCATGAATGCGAAGCACGATCCGCTGACCGGCGAGCCGAACGTGATCTATCTGCAGGATGTGATGGATGAATGGCTGGGCGCGCGCAAGGCGCGCGTGATCCTGCCGATCACGGATCCGTATGTGGTTCACCACGGTGCGCTTGGGTCGTTTGCCACGATCTATCTGCCGCATGATGCGAATGTGGGGCAGGTAATCGAACGGGTTGGCGGTCTCCAAGGCGTGGAAGTCGTGCTGGATAACCGCGCAGCGTGCGAACGCTTTGAGCTGCCGAATGACCGTGTCGGCGATATCGTGGTGGTTAGCATGCACGACGTGGTGCTCGGCACACGGCGTGAAGAACATGATCTTTCGGGACTGACGGTGCCGCTGCGTTCGCATGGTGGCATTTCCGAGCAGGTGGTGCCGTTGATCTTCAATCGGCATCTTGATGGCCTGGTCGAAGGCAAGCGCTTGCGCAATTTCGACGTGTTCGATCTTGCCTTGAACCATGTGGCGGCATCGTGAATGCCGTGCTGACGGACCATCCGGCGTTTCGCGTCGAAGCCCTGCGCCTGAAGGGCGAACGGGCGTCGCGTGAACGCACGCTCGACGTGTTTGATCCCTATACCGGATTGCGCGTCGGCACGGTGCCGTTGGCTAGCATCGATGATGTGCGCGCCGCGTTCGAATACGCCGGCGCCTACCAGGCGAAGCTTACGCGCTACGAGCGCTCGCAGATTCTTGAGCGCGCGGCCGGCTTGCTGCGCGAGCGTACCGAGGCAGCATCGGATCTGATCTCGCTCGAATCCGGCCTTTCGAAGCAGGATTCGCGCTACGAAATCGGGCGCGTTGCCGATGTGTTCAAGTTCGCCGCGATCGAAGCGTTGCACGACGACTGCCAGAGCTTTTCGTGCGACCTAACGCCGCACGGCAAGAAGCGCCGTGTGTTTGCTCAGCGCGAACCGCTCGCCGGTGTGATCGTCGCGATTACGCCGTTTAACCATCCGATGAACCAGGTCGCGCACAAGATCGCGCCGGCTATCGCGACCAACAATCGGGTCTTGCTGAAGCCTTCCGAGAAGGTGCCGCTCTCGGCTTTCTATCTGGCGGATCTTCTTTACGAAGCCGGTTTGCCGGAGCCGATGCTGCAGGTGCTAACCGGTGACCCGCGTGAGATCGCCGACGAACTGATTACTCACCCGCTCGCCGAACTGGTGACGTTCACGGGCGGTGTCGCGATCGGCAAATATATTGCGGCGAAGGCGGCGTATCGACGTGTCGTGCTGGAGCTGGGTGGCAACGATCCGTTGATTGTCCTTGAGGACGCCGATCTCGAGCGTGCGGCCACGCTCGCCGTACAGGGCTCGTATAAGAATTCGGGCCAGCGCTGCACGGCCGTCAAGCGCATGTTGGTGCAAAAGAGCGTGGCGGCGAAATTTACTGAGCTGGTGGTGGAGAAGACGCGCGCGTGGTCCTACGGCGATCCGTTCGATACCGCAAACCAGATGGGCACCGTCATCGACGAAGCCGCGGCGCAGCTTTTCGAAGCGCGCGTCAACGAGGCAGTGGCCCGCGGCGCGCGGCTGCTGGTCGGCAACGAGCGTGTGGGCGCGCTTTATGCGCCGACCGTGCTGGACCGCGTGGACCCGGCGATGTTGCTGGTGCGCGAAGAAACTTTTGGGCCGGTGTCGCCCATCATTACGTTCGACACGCTCGACGACGCGATCCGGATCAGCAATGGCACGGCGTTCGGCTTGTCGTCGGGGGTGTGCACCAACCGTCAGGATGCGATCACGCGGTTTATTAACGAATTGCGGGTCGGTACGGTGAATGTGTGGGAAGTGCCGGGTTACCGGATCGAGCTGACGCCGTTTGGCGGTATCAAGGATTCGGGATTGGGTTACAAGGAAGGGGTGCAGGAAGCCATGAAGAGCTTTACCAACCTCAAGACATTTTCTTTACCTTGGGAGTAATGGCGTGGCTTTGAGTCTGGATGATATTCGTAGCTTGTTTGAGCAGCACGGCAACCTTGCGTATAGCGGCGAGCCGGTGACGCAGTTGGAACATGCGCTGCAAAGCGCTGCATTGGCAGAAGGCGAGGGCGCTAACGACGAACTGGTCGCGGCGGCCTTCCTGCATGACCTTGGACATTTACTGAACCGCTTCGGCGACACACCGACCGAGAGCGGCATCGACGATCTGCACCAGTACTTCGCGTTGCCGTTTCTGCGTCCGGTCTTGCCGGAGGCGGTGCTGGAGCCGATTCGGCTGCATGTCGACGCCAAGCGCTGCCTCTGCGCAATCGATGACACTTATTTCGGCCGCCTCTCGTCGGATTCCGTGCGCAGCCTCGAGTTGCAGGGCGGTATCTTCAGCAAGCAGGAAGCAGAGGTGTTCCTGAGCAAGCCTTTTGCAGAGGACGCGCTGCGCGTGCGCCGCTGGGATGATCTGGCCAAGGAAGCGAACCGTGCGACCCCGGATCTGGACCATTACCTGAGCGTCGTCGAGCGGGTGATGGAGACGCACGCGACCGCCTGAGCCGGTCGCGCTTTCCTTCATGATGACGTGCCCGTGGCCTGAGCGTCACGGGGCGTCATTTGCGCTTTTATGAGTATCGAAATAACGCTTGCAAGCCCCGGTTGAGCTCGCTAGAATCTCGTTCTTTCGCGTTCCGGACAACGGGGCGCGGGAGGCGGGAGAGCCAGCAGTGGCAAGGC
>JBEKNG010000317.1:0-6742 GCA_049523075.1 Paraburkholderia sp. | reverse complement strand
AATTCTTAACAACTCGGTCCCCAGTTGCTCAGTCACCACGCCGGATATCGTCGTCACTCTGCCCACCGTTTCGAGCTCCGCTTTTCAAGGTGTCGGCGCGACAGCGGGGACGACGATGCTCAATCTTGGCTTGCAATGCGACGCCAATGCAAAACCCGCTATCAGCATAACGGACTCGGCCGCACCTTCGAACCAGACCAATGCTTTGACGCTAGCTTCGGGCTCCTCAGCGACAGGTCTCGGCGTGCAGATTCTGTATCAGATGACCCCGATGTTTTTTGGTCCCGCGACCTACTCTTATACAACCAGCAGCACGTCCAATACGAGCAACGTTTCACTCGGGACGCTCTCTGGGACGCAGAACGTCGTGTTTCAGGCTCGTTACATTCGGACCGCCGCGTCGGTCACGGCCGGCACAGTCAGGGCCCTTGCGACTTTCACGATGAACTACAACTGAGTTGCATGTGGCCCCGTGCCCGATGCCGCGCACGGCAGGGAATACCGGCAAACTCATCGCGTACCCGCGAACTCACGCTGGGCTGCAAACAAGGCTCGCGCGCGGGTTGCCGGTATGGTTTATCAACTGACATTGCCGATCCAGCACAAATGAATTGACCACGGTCGTTGTTGCACCCGGAATCGAACGTCCGCCGGTATACGATGGTGTTTTTTCTCCGGATGTCCCGATGAAACCCATCTTGCTACGCGTCGCGCTCGCCGCCGCTGCTACCCTTCTCGCTCCCATCACTCACAGCGAGGAAGTGGCCAGCGTCAACACCAACTTCCATCTCACCGGCTCCGATCGCGTGGTGGTCGAGGCCTACGACGATCCGCTCGTCAACGGTGTCACCTGCTACGTGTCGCGGGCTCGCACGGGCGGCATAAAAGGCACGCTGGGCATCGCCGAAGATCCGACGGAGGCATCGATTGCCTGCCGGCAAGTCGGTGAGATCAAATTCACCGGGCCGCTCAAGCAGCAAGCCGATGTGTTTTCCATGAGCATGTCGCTAATCTTCAAGACACTGCACGTGGTGCGCGTGGTCGACGCGAAGCGCAACACGCTGGTGTATCTGACCTACAGTGACCGGGTCGCGAGCGGCAGCGCGAAAAACAGCGTGACCGCCGTGCCGATGCCGGCCGGGACGACCATCCCGCTCAAATGAAAGCCGCGTGTACGGAACGGCGCAGCGCGCGCTAAACTGGCAGACCAAGTCGGATCTCCATCATGACCGTCACCCGTTTCCGCGATTCCGCCCGCTACTGGCGTACGCCGCTCTTGCCCGGCGCGGATCTGCTCACGGCTGAATATCACGATCACGAGTTCTCGCCGCATTGGCATGACGCATACACCATCCCCGTGATCGTGGCAGGTGCGGAGGGGTACCGTTATCTGGGCACCGACTACGTCGCCGAAGCCGGCAGCGTCCCCATCATCAATCCGGGCGAGCTGCACACGGGCGCGCGGGCCATCGAGGAAGGCTGGCGCTATCGCGTGCTGTATGCGCCGGTCGATTTCATCCAGCAACTCGCGACTGACATTGCCGGCCAGCAACAGGCGTTGCCGTGGTTCGAACCCGGCGTGATCCGTGATGTGGACCTCGCCCAGCGGCTCGCACGCGCTCACCGCCTGCTCGAAGCGCAGGCCGATCCGCTCGCGGCTGAGGCCGCGATGCTCGACGCCCTGTCGACGCTGCTCGTCCGCTATTCGGGCAGCCAGATGAAGCCGACGCGGCTCGCCACTGACGACGCCCGCGTCGCGACCATGAAAGACCGCTTGACCGGCGACCTCGCCACGCCGCTCCAGCTAGCCGAGCTTGCAGGCGCCGTGGGATTGTCACCGTTCCATGCCGCACGCCTCTTCGCCCAGAGCACGGGTCTGCCGCCGCATGCCTGGCGCAACCAGGTCCGCCTGCAACGCGCCTTGGTACCGCTGCGCGCGGGCGTCTCGGTCACCGAGGTCGCCGCGGCCAGCGGCTTCACCGATCAGAGCCATTTCACCCGGCATTTCCGGCGCATGTTCGGCGTGCCGCCGGGGCGCTGGCAGGCGGCCTGAGGACAGCCGCGGCGGGGACAGTCGATTAGCCAGCTCGCGCGACAAGCCCACGAAGTGGTTCGCCTGACCGGCGCTACGCCAGTGCCGACCGCGACCACCTCCGCCTTCTACCTCTACCCGCCTCCTCCCACTTGGCTTCGGCACTCCCCACCCTGGGGACACGGCATCATCCACCGCAAGAACGTACAAGCCCTCCCGACCCCGCCGCGGCTATGCTCGGCAGACCAAGGAGGCAAGCTTGACCCATCCCAACCGCTTAACTGAATTCACCGCCGGCGCGCGCGACATCATCCCCATGATGGTCGGCGCGGCGCCGTTCGGCGTCATCTTCGGCACCCTCGTCACCTCCGGCCCGCTGCACCTGTGGCACGGGCAATTGATGTCGCTCGCTGTCTTCGCCGGGTCGGCCCAGTTCATTGCGCTGGGGCTCATTGCGGGTCACGCAAGCTTCGCCGTGGTGTGGGCCACCACCCTCGTCGTTAACCTGCGCCATGTGCTGTATAGCGCCACGCTCGCCCCCTACGTTTCGCATCTGCCGCTGCGCTGGCGTCTCACACTTGGTGGCGTGCTCACCGACGAAGTCTTCGCAGTCGCCTGGTCGCACTACCGGCATCATCCGCCCGGCTCGGTGAGCCCGTATTATTTCCTCGGCGCGGGCGTTGCCATGTACGTCAACTGGCAGATCTGGACGTTGGCCGGCCTGCTATTCGGCGCGGCGTTCCCCGGTCTGCAGTCGCTCCGGCTCGATTTCGCCATGGTCGCCACCTTTATCGCGATCGTCGTGCCGCAGCTCGTCGCGCTGCGCTATCTCGCCGCCGCCGTCACCTCAGGGGTGCTGGCCTTCATCTGGCAGGGGTGGCCGTACAAGCTGGGGCTGCTCGGTGCCGTGTTCGCGGGGGTTGTGGCCGGCGTGCTGCTGTCGCGTCCAGGCCGCCACACGCGCACCACGGAGGTGGCCCGATGATGAACTACCTGGTTCTGATTCTCGGCATGGCGCTGATCACGTGGACGATCCGCGCAGCCGTGTTCGTGCTCGGCGACCGGCTGGTGTTCCCACCGCTGGTGCGCACCGCCCTCGGGTTCGTGCCGGTGACGGTGCTGACAGCCATCATCGTGCCGATGGCCGTCTCGCCGCATGGCGGCGGCGCCGAGCTGACATGGCGCAATCCGCAGCTCGTCGGGGCGCTCGCCGCCGTGGCGGTCAGTGCGCTGACCCGCCGGCCGTTGTTGACGATTGCCGTCGGACTCGCAGTATTTTTTGTCTGGCAAGGCATCGTGCTGAAATAGAGCCCAGCACCCGGGTCGCGTCGCAAGCCTTGTGCAGCGCCGCTATTGGCGTCACTCCCGGTCGCAAAGGCGCGCGCCCTCAAGTTTTACCCTGATCCGCCGTTATGCAGTCGAGGTCCGCTCGTCGGGAAGTTACCCCCGCTGGTTACGCGGCAACAAGCAGGATCAACCGCGTCGAGCATCGACATCGCCCTCTCACGGGGGCAGTTCGCAGATGGCGGCACTTTTGCGATGCCGCGCGGGAGGACCAAACTGGATACGACATGGGTCAGATTACCCTTTCACTCAAAGACGAAACCGTCGCAAATTTGCGCAAGGACTTCGACGCATTTTTGCGGGTCTCGCTGAAGCTCGACCCGCAATTCGCGACGCCGTCGTTTGAGGACTTTCTGCGCGCCAAGCTGCTCGACAACATGGTGCCGCTCACCGAACACGCGGTGAAGCGGATGTTGCAGGGCGGTCAGTACGCGTGGGCCAAACGCACGCTTGACAAGGAATTTCCGGATGTCGTCGCGATTTTGATGCAGCAGGCCTCGGAATTCGGCTTCGGCTTTGCGTCGCGCTCGGAATGGACCCCTGAGGAATTGGCCAAGCAGTGCCACGACTGGGCAGCGGCGATTGTCAAGGAATCGGAAGGCGACGCGTCGCTGGTGGATCCGCTCGCCGCGCAGATCAAGGGCGCCGTACAGGACATCCAGGCGCTGGAAGAAGCCATGCAAACGCCGGCCTGGCGGCTCGTCGAGTCGCTGCGGCAGCGAGTGTACGAAGCGAAAGTAGCTTGTGAGACGAGCATCGGCAGCACCGCGCGCGAAAAACTGGGCGAACTGCGCGGCCTGCTGCGCCTCGGCATCTCGCATGGCTCGTTCCAGAAACAGGAAGCGCAGCAGATCATGGAATATCTGCGTCTGCTGAAGCCGGAAATCTTCGTCGAAGAGCCCTACGATATTTTCTCGCGCCTCGCGGCGTGGCTGCGCGCCTTCTTTACGCCACCCCCGCGGCAGCAGGCACAGCAGCCCCGCCAATCGCGCTGAAGATCGTGGGCTCGCGCAGTACGCGTGATCCTGCGGGTGTCGTAGTCCTGCGCTGGCGCGATCTCGTTCGGCCCTGGCGCCGTGTCCCGCGTTACCGCTGTATCCCACGCTGGCCCGGTTGTTCCGCGCTGGCGCAATACCGCGCTCAGTCCCACATTCTCTTAAGCTTCGCCGCAATTTCGAGTTTCGCCTGCGCTGCGGCGGCGAGTCCCGCTGCGCCCGGCGCGGCGGGCTCATCCACGCGCGGCCAGGCATAGGCGTCGAAAAACGGCATCAGGTGCGCTGCGATGAAGCGCGTGCGCGACGCCCACACGTGGCGGTCGCCCAGATGCGTCTGGTTATGCACGTAAAAGCGCTGCGGCACGACGATGTGGAGATCTTCCGCGGCACGCGTCATCGCCACGTACAGCAGGCGCCGCTCCTCGTCGATCTCCGCGTCGCTGCCAGTGCCGAGATCCGAAGGAATGCAGCCGTCGACGCCGTTCAGCACGAACACATTGCGCCACTCCTGCCCTTTCGCCGAGTGGATCGTCGACAGGATCAGGTAGTCTTCATCGAGCAAGGGCACGCCGGATTCGCCGCTGGTGGCATCGGGCGGGTCGAGCGTCAGTTCCGTGAGGAAGCGCTCGCGCGACGCATACGTGGCGGCGATACTCTCCATTTGCAGCAGGTCCGCATGACGGAAGGCAGCGTCCTCGTGGTTGCGCTCGAGGTGCGGCTCATACCAGCGACGGACCAGTTCGAACTCGGTCGGCCACGGCGAACTCACGCTGCACACGCTCGACATCAGCGCCACAAACGGCTGCCAGTCTTCGAGTGCGCGCGGCGGCGGGACGAAGGCGGCGAGAGCGCCGACGGTGTCGCCGGATGTGACGGCCGTCGCACGCTCGGCCACAGGGTCAGCCGCTCCCGCCGTCCCGTCCCGATCACCGCCCTGGCTGCCGTCGCCACCCACCCCGCTGCGCGCGGCAACGGCATCGAGCAGTCGTGCCGCCGTGGCCGGCCCTACGCCAGGTAGAAGCTGCATGACCCGAAACCCGGCGACGCGGTCGCGCGGATTTTCCGCCCAGCGCAGCACCGCCAGCACGTCTTTCACGTGCACGGAATCGAGAAACTTGAGACCGCCGAACTTCACGAACGGGATGTTGCGCCGGGTCAGTTCGACTTCCAGCGCGGCGCTGTGGTGCGCGGCGCGAAATAGCACCGCTTGCGCCTTCAGCTTCATGCCCGCTTCGCGCGCTTCGAGCACCTGCTCGACCACGTAGCGCGCCTGATCGGCTTCGTCCGCCACGCTCACGAGACGCGGGCGCTGGGCGGAAGCCTTGTCGGTCCAGAGGTTCTTCGTGAAACGTTCGGTGGCGAGTTCGATCACCGCGTTCGATGCGGCCAGGATCGGCTGGGTGGAGCGGTAGTTGCGCTCGAGCGTGACCTGCTTCGCGGGCGGATCGAAGTGCGTCGGAAAATCAAGGATGTTGCGTACCGTCGCGCCGCGAAACGAATAGATGGACTGGGCGTCGTCGCCCACCACGGTCAGGCCGCGGCCGTCCGGCTTCAAGGCAAGCAGGATCGACGCTTGCAGGCGGTTGGTGTCCTGATACTCGTCCACGAGCACGTGATCGAAACGACCCGCGAGGTCAGCGGCGATTGCCGGTTGTTCGGCCATCAGGGACCAGTAGAGCAGCAGATCGTCGTAGTCGAGCACGCTCTGCTTCTGTTTGGCCTCGACGTAGGTGGCAAACAGCATCCGCAGATCCGCCTCCCACTCGCGGCACCACGGGAACGCGTTCGCCAATACATCTGCGAGCGCCGCGCCGGTATTGACGACGCGCGAGTAGATCGCAAAGCAGGTGCCCTTCGCCGGAAAGCGCCGCTCTTTGGCTGACAGCCCGAGTTCGTGCCGCACCAGGTTCATCAGGTCGGCGGAATCCTCACGGTCGTTGATCGTGAAAGTGGGGGCAAGGCCGATCAGATCGGCATATTCGCGCAACAAGCGCGCGCCGATGCCGTGAAACGTGCCCGACCACGTCAGGCCCTGCGCCACCGCTGCTCGCGCGCCCAGCGCTTCGCTGGCGATGCGGGTGACGCGTCGGGTCATTTCGAGCGCGGCGCGGCGCGAGAACGTCAGCAGGAGGATGCGGCGCGGATCGACGCCCTTGACCACCAGATGCGCGACGCGGTGCGCCAGCGTATTGGTCTTTCCCGAACCCGCGCCGGCGATCACCAGCAAGGCGCCGGACGGCTGCGTGGGATTCCCGGCGCCGTATTCGACGGCTTCACGCTGCGCGTCGTTGAGCTTCGCCAGCCAGGCGGCGGTATCGGACGGCGCGGAGTCAGCAACGGAGAGCACGATGGTCAGGATCAGGAGGTAGAG
>JBEKNG010000316.1:0-6746 GCA_049523075.1 Paraburkholderia sp. | reverse complement strand
CGAGCGGATCGACACGCTGTATCACACCGCCAATCCGAGCGACGTGACCGGTACGCCGACAGGTTTCGTCGACCTCGACCGGATGACCTCCGGCATGCACGGTGGCGAACTCATTATCGTGGCGGGCCGCCCATCGATGGGTAAAACGGCGTTCTCGATGAATGTCGGCGAGTACGTGGCGGTTGAATACGGTTTGCCGGTCGCGGTGTTCTCCATGGAAATGCCGGGCACCCAACTCACGATGCGTATGCTCGGTTCGGTCGGCCGGCTTGACCAGCACCGTATGCGCACGGGTCGCCTGACAGACGAGGACTGGCCGAAGCTGACGCATGCCGTGCAGAAGATGAGCGAAGCGCAAATCTTCATCGACGAAACCGGCGGTCTGAACCCGATGGAATTGCGCTCCCGGGCCCGCCGGCTGTCGCGCCAGTGCGGCAAGCTAGGCCTGATCATCATCGACTACCTGCAGCTGATGAGCGGTTCGTCATCCGGCGAAAACCGCGCGACCGAAATCTCGGAAATCTCCCGTTCGCTCAAGAGTCTGGCTAAAGAGCTCGACGTCCCGGTGATCGCGTTGTCGCAGCTGAACCGTGGCCTTGAACAGCGTCCGAACAAGCGTCCGATCATGTCGGATCTGCGCGAATCGGGTGCTATCGAGCAGGATGCCGACGTCATCCTGTTCATCTACCGCGACGAAGTCTACAACCCGGACAGTCCGGATAAAGGCACCGCGGAAATCATTATCGGTAAACAGCGTAACGGTCCAATCGGCCCCGTTCGTCTCACGTTCCACGGTCAATACACGAAGTTTGATAATTTTGCGGGCGCGCAGAATTTCTATAGCGAGTAAAGCACTATGTGGGGCGCTGTTGTAACGGCGCTTTCAAAGTGCGACGTTATCCCGGTAACGGTACAATATTGCGGTTTTATGTCAGTGATGACGTGACCAAAATTCCGGGATCCCAATGTTCGGTCGATTCATGCCCACCGAGGGCAAGTTCTTTGAAATTTTTAACGAGCACGCAAAGTGCATTGTCTCGGCGAGCCACGAACTCGAGCTGCTGATCGACAACCTGCAGGACGCTGAGGTCCATAAGCAAAACGTGCAGAAGGCCGAAAAGGCTGCAGACAAGCTTACGCACGAAACCATTGATCTGCTGCACAAGACGTTCATCACGCCGCTCGACCGCGACGAAATCCACAAGCTGATCACGACGATGGACGACATCCTCGACCTGATGGAGGACGTTGCCACCGCGATTTCTCTGTATGACGTGCAGACGGTGACCTCTGAGGCGAGCCAGTTGGCGCATATCTGCACAGCGACCGCCGAGCGCGTGCAGTTTGCGGTCAGCTTGCTGTCGGACATGAAGCAGGCGAGCCAGATCCTGAAGGCGTGCGAGGAAATCGACCGTCTGGAATCCGAAGCCGACCGCGTGCTGCGCTCGGCCATCTCGAAGCTTTTCCGTGAGGAAGACAACGTCAAGACGCTGATCAAGCTGAAGGCGATCTACGAACTGCTCGAGACCATCACCGATAAATGTGAGGACGTAGCGAACATTCTCGAAGGCATCGTGCTGGAAAACGCCTGATGCAATCGATACAACTCGCCATCTGGGCCGTTGCCTTCCTGGTCGCCGTGTCGTTGGTGTTCGACTTCATGAATGGTTTTCACGACGCGGCGAATTCGATCGCTACGGTTGTGTCGACCGGCGTCCTCAAGCCGCAACAAGCGGTCGCCTTCGCGGCGGCGTTCAACGTCATTGCTTATTTCATCTTCCACCTGAAAGTCGCGCAGACGGTCGGCAAGGGCACAATCGACCCGGCTATCGTCGATCACTACGTGATCTTCGGTGCGCTGGTGGGCGCGATCGGCTGGAATATCGTCACGTGGCACTACGGCATTCCGTCCAGCTCGTCGCATGCGCTGATTGGTGGCCTGGTGGGCGCCGCGCTCGCCAAGTCGGGCTGGCACTCGCTTAACTTCGACGGTCTGATGAAGACGGTCGCGTTCATCTTTATCTCGCCGCTGCTCGGTTTCGTGCTTGGCTCGTTCTTCATGCTGGCCGTCTCGTGGATCTACTTCCGCACGCCGCCCAGCAAGGTCGACCGGCGCTTCCGGCGTCTGCAACTGATTTCCGCCGGCTTGTATAGCCTTGGGCACGGCGGCAACGACGCGCAGAAGACCATCGGTATCATCTGGATGCTGCTGATCGCGACGGGCTACGCCTCGTCGCTCGCCGATGCGCCGCCGCTGTGGGTGATCGGTGGCTGCTATCTGTCCATGGGTCTGGGCACGCTGTTTGGCGGCTGGCGCATCGTCCGCACGATGGGACAGAAGATCACCAAGCTCAAGCCGGTCGGCGGCTTCTGTGCGGAGTCGGGTGGCGCGATCACGCTCTTTATCGCCTCCTTTCTGGGCATTCCCGTCTCCACCACCCACACGATTACCGGCGCCATCGTCGGCGTAGGCGCTACGCAGAAGTTGAGCGCCGTGCGCTGGGGCGTGGCCGGCAATATCGTCTGGGCGTGGATTCTGACGATTCCCGCCTCGGCCGTGCTGGCCGCTGCGGGCTGGTGGCTCGGCCACCGTTTCCTGTAACGCCTGACCTGCTTGCCGTGCCGGCGCGCCGCGTTCAGATGAGCGGCGCGCTGCCGCCGTCCATCGGGACGATCGCGCCCGTCACATAGCTCGCGCGCCGGCTCGCCAGAAACAGCGCCACGTCGGCAATTTCCTCCGGTTTCGCGTAGCGTCCGAGCGGCACTTTGGCTTGACCGCGCGCCAGCGCCTCCTTTGTGTCTATTCCTTGCTGGCGGGCTTCCAGTTTTAATGCTTCCTCGACGCGCTCCGTCAAAGTTGCGCCCGGATTGATCGCATTGATGCGAATGCCGTAGCGCGCGTAGTAATGCGCGAGCCCGACGGTCGCCAGCATCAGCGCGGCATTGGCGGCGCCGCCGGCGATATGAATATCGCTGGCCACCTTGCCGCCCATACCGATGATGTTGACGATCGTGCCCGGTTCGGCGGCTTCACCTGATTTCGCGCGTTCTGCCATGCGGCGCAGCACTTCCTGCTGCGGGTAAATGTACGGGAAGTACTTGGCCTCCATAGTTGCCTTGAAGGCTGCGGCGTCGAGCGTCTCCGGGTCGTAGCGGCGGGCGGCGCCTGCACTGTTGATCAGAATGTCGATCGGGCCGACCGCAGTGGTGACTTCTTCGACGATATCGGCTGCGCCATGCGGCTCGTGCAGATCGGCGCGCGTCAGGTGCACGTGCAAGCCCTCGCTCGCCAGTTGTTCGCGGGCGCGGGCGAGATTTGCCGGATCGCGCGAGACGATCGCCACCTTCGCGCCTTCGGCCGCGAACGCTCGGGCGCAGGCAAGGCCGATGCCTTTGCTGCCGCCCGTGACCAGCACTACTTTGTCTTTCAGTCCAAGATCCATGGTGAGTACCTGCCGTCAGAGGAATATAGGGGACGATAGCAGATAGCATAGTCGCGCGTGTTTACCGGCGCGTTCAATGGCTGGAATAAGGTGAGGGCGGAGTGAGGACGGCCAGCGTCTGTCGATCAGAAGTTGCCGTTCGCGAAGTGCGCGATCGGGTCGTCGCTAGACTGGGTGGGGGCGGGGATGGGACGCGAATTGGTCGACGCACGCATGATCT
Source organism: Paraburkholderia sp. (assembly GCA_049523075.1). Taxonomy (GTDB): domain Bacteria; phylum Pseudomonadota; class Gammaproteobacteria; order Burkholderiales; family Burkholderiaceae; genus Paraburkholderia. The sequence continues at coordinate 3,083 of JBEKNG010000316.1, read as the reverse complement.
GTACGTCGCCGCTCGAGCCGGCATGCTGTTCCTGGCGAACCGCCACCGAGGCGGGCGGGGGCGGTTCGAACGCATCGGCGGCGGCGTCGATGGGATCCGGCGCGCGGGCGACGCTCGCCGGTACGGCGGATCGCACCGGCGCGTCTCCGGCGGTGGAAGTGGCAGACGTGGCGCCTACATCGACTTGAGTCCGCTCAGCGGAAACGGTTGCCGGCGTGACGGCGCCTGCTTCACGCGCCTGCATCTGCACAGCGTTCATCGCTGGAGGTGGCGGCTCAAATGCATCGGCGGATGCAGCAGCAGGCTGAGGCGCGGTTTGGACGGCGGTCGTCGTCAGTGGCGCACGCATCGTGGTTGCGACGCGCTGCGATTGCTGCGCAGGCGCAATCACAGGCCCAGCCGCTGCATAGGGCGGCTGTGGCTCCGCTGCAGGTTGGGACGGTATCGCGGCAGCGCCCGCATAAGACGCTTGCGACTCTGCCGGAACTGGGGCCACCCTCTCCGGCGGCGGGTTCGATGCCTGATACGTCGGCGTCTCGAACGGCGTCGGTGCGTGGGTTGGCGCCGCCACCCGGCGAATGCCGTCGAAACGCTTGGCCCAATACGGATTGGTGAGGTAGTCGATCCGAACCGTGCCGCCCGTCGATGGCGCATTGACGAACCGCAGCTTGCCCACATAAATGCCGACGTGTGAGTGGGGCCGTCCAGTCGTGTTGAAGAAGATCAGATCGCCCGCAGCCACTTCGTCCGGCTCGATCGACTCGCCGCTGCCGCTCATATCCGCAGTCGTACGCGGCAGATTCACCGAGGCCGCGCGCGCGACGACATAGCGAACCAGGCCGCTGCAATCGAAGCCGCTGTCGGGCGTATTACCGCCCCAGCGGTACGGAATGCCTACAAGGCTCATCGCCTGAATGGAGATTTCCTCGCGTCCGATGCTGTGGTCGACAAAGTTCGGGAAGCCTGGCGGAGTGGTGCGATACGCGCCATTGGACGCTGACGAATAGCCGCTCGAGTTGCGCGAAACCCGCTGCGGCGCGCTGGAGCAGGCGGCGAGCAGCAGAAGGATCAGCAGCGAAAACCCAAGTCGGTACATGAAGACAGGGCGAGCGTAAACACTCGCTTAAAGCGGGCGATGTCGGGATGGTAGCCCGTCCACCATGGCGTGGGCAAGCAAAGTTGATAAATTACTTGAAGTTTACGCGCTAAGTGTTGCGTTGTACGCTGCGAGAGCCAAGCCTCCCCACTCCCCCCGCAGGCCTTTTGTACAGACGAAAAAAAAGCCGCGAACGGTGTGACCCGGGCGCGGCTTTCGGACAATTCAAGCAATAAAAGTAACGCGACTCAGCCTACAGAATATCGGACGCGTAATCCGCGAGGCGCGAGCGCTCGCCGCGTGCCAGCGTCACATGCCCGCTGTGCGCCCAGCCCTTGAAGCGATCCACCACATACGTGAGGCCCGAACTGCCTTCCGTCAGATATGGCGTATCGATCTGCGCGATGTTGCCGAGACAGATGATCTTCGTCCCAGGACCGGCACGCGTCACCAGCGTCTTCATCTGCTTCGGTGTCAGGTTCTGCGCCTCGTCGATGATCAGATATTTATCGACGAAGGTCCGGCCGCGCATGAAGTTCATGCTCTTGATCTTCAGGCGCGAACGGATCAGTTCCTGGGTCGCGGCACGGCCCCATTCGCCCGCCGCGTCGTCGGTTTTCTGCAGCACTTCGAGGTTGTCGTCGAATGCACCCATCCACGGCTGCATCTTTTCCTCTTCCGTACCCGGCAGGAAGCCGATGTCTTCGCCTACCGGCACCGTCGCCCGCGTCACGATGATCTCGTTATAGCGCTTGTCGTCGAGCACCTGTGCGAGACCCGCCGCCAGCGCGACGAGGGTCTTGCCGGTGCCGGCCTGACCCAGCAGCGTGACGAAATCGATCTCCGGATTCATCAGCAGGTTGAGCGCAAAATTCTGCTCGCGATTGCGCGCCGTGATGCCCCACACGTTGTTCTTGTGGTGCCCATAGTCGCGCAAGGTCTGCAGGAGCGCAGTCTTGCCGTTCAGTTCACGCACCAGTGCATGGAACGCCGGCTCGCCGTTCTGCGGTTCCAGATAAACGAACTCGTTGACCAGCATCGAGGCGCACAGCGGACCGGTCACACGGTAATAAGTAGTGCCCGTCTTGGTGTCCTGCCAGCTCTCCATGCCCTTGGCATGCTTGGTCCAGAAGTCCTGCGGCAGTGCGCGGATACCGGAATAGAGCAGGTCCTTGTCTTCGAGAACCTGGTCGTTGAAGTAGTCTTCAGCGGGCAGACCCAGCGCGTGCGCCTTGATCCGCATGTTGATGTCTTTCGACACCAGCACGACCTGGCGATCGCTGCGGTCGCGCTGCAGCGCGCGCACGACGCCGAGGATCTGGTTGTCCGCCTTGCCTTGCGGCAGGCCTTCGACCGGCTCGATATCGGTCAGCTTGGTCTGGAAATACAGGCGTCCGGCGGCCTCGCGGCTGCCCAGACGCGACAGCGAAATGCCTTCCGACATATCGCCGCCATTGGCGACCAGCGCGTCCAGCGTGCGGCTGACCTGGCGCGCGTTACGCGCGACCTCGGACATGCCTTTCTTATGGTTGTCGAGTTCTTCCAACGTCATCATCGGCAGATAGACGTCGTGCTCCTCGAAACGGAAGAGGCAAGTCGGATCATGCATCAGTACGTTCGTGTCAAGCACGAACAGCTTGCGCGTTTCGATCTGTTCGGCTGCACTGCCGCGCTTTTTGGCGCTGCCGCGGGTGGCGGCTGCCGGAGCAGCGGTGGCGTTGGTCGCCGGCTGTTTGCCGGCACGCGCCACCACCGGTTCGGCGGCCACAGGTTGTGCAGGCTCGGCGTGTGCGGTTTCCTGACGGGCCGCAGTGGCCGGCACCGGTTGCAGCAAGGCGGCGGTCTGTTTGGTCTTGCGGCTGCGCGCAGGAGCGGCCGGCTCAGCGCTGGCGGAAGAAGAGGCAGGAACCGGCCGCAACGTCGAGGCTGCGTTGGCAGCGCGTGCCATGGGCGTGGCGACGCTGGTCGGGCCGAAATCGGCGGACTC
>JBEKNG010000315.1:0-6754 GCA_049523075.1 Paraburkholderia sp. | reverse complement strand
CCGAGTGGAAACGACAGCGATGACCCTCACCATCAAGGATGTCGCGGCACACGCAGGCTTCTCGATTGCCACGGTTTCGCGCGCGATCAACGCGCCTCACACCGTGAACCCCGTCACGCTCGACAAGGTCCGCCAGTCGATCGACGCCCTCAACTTTCGCCCCAGCCCGCTCGGCCGCCAGCTACGCGGCGAGCGCACCCGCCTGATCGGCGTCGTGCTGCCCACGATCGCCAATCCGGTGTTCGCGGAGTGCCTGCAAGGCATCGACGAACTGGCTTCCGCAAACGGCTACCGCCTGATGCTGATGACCACCCAGTACGATGCCGAGCGCGAGCGCCACGCCATCGAGACGCTGCGCCAGCAGCGCGTCGAAGGCCTGATCCTGACGGTGGCCGACGCCGATACCCACCCGCTGCTCGACGAACTCGACCGCGACGGTCTCCTCTACGTGCTGATGCACAACGACACGGTACGCCGTTCGTCGGTCTCGGTCGACAACCGCCTCGCCGCCTACGACGGCGTGCGCATGCTGATCGCCCATGGCCACCGCCGCATCCTGATGCTGGCGGGCACGCTTGCTGCCTCGGATCGCGCGCGCCTGCGCCACCTCGGCTATGCTCAGGCCATGCAGCAGGCGGGGCTCACGCCTGCCCCAGCGCTTGAAATCGATTTCAATGCCGATGAGCTTGCGCCCTCTGTACTCACGCATCTGATCAACGGCCCGAACCGCCCCACCGCCCTCTTCTGCAGCAACGATCTGCTGGCCATGATCGTGATGCGCGGCCTGCGTCGCGCGCGCCTGCAAATCCCCACGGATATGTCGATCCTCGGCTTCGACGGTCTCGCCATGGGCGAGTTGCTGCAGCCGCCGCTCGCCAGCATCTGTGCGCCGAATCGCGAGATCGGCTGCGCGGCCTCGCGACGGTTGCTGTCCCGCATCGACGGCACCTACACGGATGTCTCGCTCGCGCTCACGCTGCCCCACACATTGCGCGAAGGTGCGACGATTGCCGCGATCTCGAACACGACAGAAGCGGCGCGCACCCGCTCGATGCAGCCGCTTGTGTAGCGGCATTTCGATCGCCCGGGAAGCGCCGATTGCGCTATCGTGAGTCTGGCGCCCCCGCGGCCGGTCCGTCTGGCGCCGCCGCGGCCGGTCCCCGCAAACTGCTGCGAATCCTTGCGAATACCGCCGAATCCATAAGGACACTTCCCCATGTTGCTAGCCCAGATCAGCGACCTGCATATCAAACGGCCCGGCGCGCTCGCTTACCGGCGTGTCGATACGGGCGCCGCGCTCGCGCGCTGCGTTGCGGCGCTCGATGCGCTCAAGCCGCGTCCCGACGTGGTGATCATGACGGGTGACCTCGTCGACCAGGGTGAGCCGGAGCAATACACGCACCTCAAGACGCTGCTTGCACCGCTCGAGATTCCGTACTACCTGCTGGTCGGCAATCACGATGACCGCACGGCCCTGCGCGAGGCGTTCAGCGACCGTGCCGAGTTGCGCACGGGTGGCGACTTCGTGCATTACGCCGCGGATATCGGGCCGCTGCGCCTGATCGCGCTCGACTCGATCGTGCCTGGCCAGAGCGCAGGCAATCTCTGCGATGCCCGTCTTGCCTGGCTCGAAGCGCAACTGGGCGCAGCAAAAGGCCAGCCTGTGATCGTCGCCTTGCACCATCCGCCGTTCGAGTGCGGGATTGGACATATGGACTCCATACGACTGGACCCGCAAGCGGCCGAGCGACTGGAGGCGTTGCTCTTGCGGTATCCGAACGTCGAGCGGGTGATCTGCGGCCATGTGCACCGGCCTATGTTCGTGCGCTTCGGCGGCACGATCGCCTCAGCGGTACCGGCGCCCGCTCACCAGGTGGCGCTGGATCTGCGCGACGACGCGCCGTCCGCGTTCATGCTGGAACCACCCGCGTTCGCACTGCATCGCTACGATGCCGTCAGCGGAATCGTGACGCATCACGCGTATGTCGATGCCGCCGAGGGTCCGTATCCGTTCTATGAGCCGGAAGGCGCGTTGATTGACTAAGGATAACGAATCGGTGTGGTGACTGCGCGTGCTGGCGCCAAAGAGCGTCAACGCGAAAAGAAGGTATTGCGCACGCGCCGCGATTGTCTGAAATAGGGAATCGCGAGCGCTGCGGCGGCGACCGCTTCAATAAAACCGTCAAACGGGACTGTGATGTCGATTGCGATCGCGTGGGTCATGTAGTCGCCCGTCAGAAAGGCGACGGTGCGCATGACGACGATGGCAAGCAACCAGGCCTGGATGTGGACCGGAAAGCGCGCCGACCTGCGCCAGGCGAGCATCAGCAGCCAACCCGCGCCGGCTACGATAAACGCACCGATGGCCACGTCCATGCCGACCATCGCAATCACCGTCCGATACCAACCATCCGTTTCGGGCCGCACGGACACCGCGAGCAGTTCCCATTCGAGCATCATCGTGAGCGGATCGCGCATCTCGACGGCCGTTGCGGCCACCAGCGCTGCGAGTCCGAGCAGGACCAGCAGCAGCCAGCCACCGAAGCCCCTTGGTTCAAGTCCCGTTGATTCACGTCCCGTTGCTGTATTCATGATGTGCCGCGCCTAAAATCGCCGATCGCCCCAAAGCGGAGCCGCGCGATTTTACGGACACAAGGCGAACGACCATCTCATTTTTGTCGCCGGGGTATGACTGCCCCGCCACGGACCACGAGTTGCAAACCGCGAGCGAGCCAGCAGCCCATCAGCACAATCCGCCCTGCTCCGGTATGATCGGCACGTTTGGAGACCGTCGATTCAGACGGTCCGTCGAACGCCTGCGTCCATGTCCACTTCCGATTCCGCCTCCTCCCCCGCCGCCGAGCGCTCGCTGCGCAGTCTGTTGCTGCTGCTCGCCACTATCGCGGGCGTCTCCGTCGCGAACATCTATTACAACCAGCCGCTGCTCGACAACTTTCGGGAGTCCTTCCCGCATAGCGCGTCGTGGATCGGCGCGGTGCCGGCCGTCACGCAGCTCGGCTATGCGGCTGGCATGCTACTGCTCGCACCGCTCGGCGACCGTTTCGACCGCCGCGGGCTGATCCTGCTGCAGATCGCCGGTCTCTGTGTCGCGCTGGTGGTCGCCACGACGGCGCCGACCCTCACGGTCCTGATCGTCGCGAGCCTTGCGATCGGCGTGCTCGCCACCATCGCGCAACAGGCCGTGCCGTTCGCCGCCGAACTCGCGCTGCCGTCCACCCGCGGCCACGCGGTCGGTACGGTAATGAGCGGACTGCTGCTGGGGATTCTGCTGGCACGGACTGCGGCGGGTTTCGTCGCCGAGTATTTCGGCTGGCGCGCGGTCTTCGGCGTCTCTGTCGTCGCGCTGCTGGCGCTCGCCGTCGTCATCTGGCTGCGCCTGCCTAAAAGCAAGCCGACCTCGTCGTTACCCTACGGCAAGCTGCTCGTGTCGATGTGGCATCTGATCGTCGAACACCGCGGCTTGCGCGAGGCCTCGCTCACCGGCGCATGCCTCTTTGCCGCTTTCAGCATTTTCTGGTCGGTGCTGGCGCTGCTGCTGGCGGGCGCGCCGTTCCATCTCGGACCTCAGGCCACGGGGTTGTTCGGCATCGTCGGTGCGGCCGGCGCACTCGCCGCGCCGCTCGCCGGCAAATTCTCCGACCGTCGCGGGCCACGCGACATCATCTCCGTGGCGATCGGACTGGTCGCCGTGTCGTTCGTCGTGTTCGGTGTGTCTACCACGAGCATTGCCGGACTGGTGGTGGGCGTGATCATTCTCGACGTCGGCGTGCAGGCCGCGCAGATCTCCAACCAGTCCCGCATCTATGCGCTCTCGCCACACGCGCGCAGCCGTGTGAATACCGTGTACATGGTGGCGTATTTCATCGGCGGCGCGGCGGGGTCGGCGGTCGGCGCGATCGTCTGGCCGGCTTTTGGGTGGATTGGCGTGAGCATCGCCGGTCTGGTGTTCGTAGGACTCGGGGCATGGAATCACTTGCGCAAGCCACCACAGCCGGTTGCGACGTCCTGAACGAATGGCGTGTTGAAGGCGCCGGATCCTGCGCCTCACGCTTGCGGCGGCTGCCCCTGGCTGCGCGCGTGGGCGTAATCGTGCAGCGCGTCGATGACCCGGTCGAATTCGAACGACTTGTCGTAGAAATGGCGCACGCCGTATTGCAGGCAACGTTCGCGATAGGCGGGCAGCGCATGGTTGGTCAACACCGCGGCAAAGGTGCGTTCGATCAGCCCTTCGCGCTGCAAGTACGCCAGCACCGGCACGCCCGAGCCGTGCTTGAGTTGCAGGTCAATGATCACCGCATCGAAAGTCTCGTCCGCCAGCAGCGCGATCGCCTCGTCCGACGAATCGGCATAAGCGGCGACGTGCAGCACCCCCGACGCGTCGATCGCTTCGACGAGACTGCGGCGGATCAACGCCGAATCCTCGATCAGCAGCACCCGCAAAGGCGGCTGCCCGGCGTTGGAAAGAGAGGTCGAATCGCTGCTCATTGCACTGGTCCGCGCGTCGCCGCGCGTGGCTCCTTTGCCCCACATTACTCGCCCGGATACTCGCTCAGTCACATGCTGAGTTACCGGGTCCGTTACCCGCGCGGTTGCTTGCTCATTCATTCGATCAAACCGTTCTTGATCGCGTAGTACGTCAGATCCGCGTTATTGGTCAGGCGCATTTTTTCCAGCACGCGCGCCCGGTACGTACTCACCGTCTTCACCGACAAATGCAGTTCCTCTGCGATATCGGTCGGAATCTGCCCCGCCGCGAGCTTGCAGAAGATCTGAAATTCGCGCTCCGACAGCGCCTCGTGCGGACGACCCGCTGCGGGCTTGTCGAGATTGTCGGCGAGCGTGTCGGCCACCGCCTCCGACAGATAACGATGCCCGCGCGCCACCGCGCGGATCGCCCGCACGATTTCGTCGGGCTCGCAATCCTTGTTCAGATAGCCGTTGGCGCCCGCCCGCAGCAGGTTGATCGCGTACTGGCTCTCCGGATAGCCGGACAGGATCAGCACGCCCTGCTGCGGGCGCACCTGCTTGATGATGCGCAAGGTGTCGATGCCGTTCTTGTCCGGCATCGCGATATCGAGCAGCACCACGTCGAAAGCCTGCTCGCGCACGAGGCTGATGGCTTCGTCGCCGGTCGCAGCTTCCGCAGCCACGCACATATCCGGCTCGTCGGCGACGAACTGTCTGAACCCACCTCGGACGATCGCGTGATCGTCGGCTATCAACACTCGAATCATCGGCTTCCCGTAGGTACAGTGAAGATCGCTCCCGAGCGGACATTGTAATGACGCCTCGCCTCAATGGGAGGCGAAACGTGCATCCCATGCGTGCCGTGCGACCTCACTCGCGGCCTTCGAGCAGGTCCGCCATGTCGTCGGCATGCTCTTCCTCGACGGCCAGCACTTCCTCGAAGATCCGCCGCGTGGTGACGTCGTTATCGCCCAGGTAGCGAATGATTTCACGGTACGTATCGATCGCGATCCGCTCGGCGATCAGGTTCTCGCGGATCATGTCGGTCAGGTTGTCGCCTTCCCGGTACTCCGAGTGCGAGCGGGTTTTCAGGCCGTCAGGCGCGAAGTCCGGCTCGCCGCCCAGTTGCACGATGCGTTCGGCAAAACGGTCGGCGTGCTCCTGTTCCTCGGTGGCATGCTCGGCGAACTCCGCGGCGACCGCCTCGGAGTTGATGCCCTTGGCCATGAAATAGTGGCGTTTATAGCGCAGCGTACAGACAATTTCGGTGGCGAGCGCATCGTTCAGCAGCTTGAGCACCACTTGCCGGTCGGCGCCGTAAGTCTGCGTGACCGCGCCGTCGGACATATGCTTGCGGGCCTGATCGCGGATTTTCTGCACATCCATCACGAACGGGTCGTGGGACTGGCTGGCTGGCTTGTTAGACATTGTGTTGCTCCTTTATCCGGTATGGGGGAACTGCGCATCCCGCACGAATCGCGCCTGATGCGCCAGTTGGGGAGACGGGCGGCGGCTACGTTCGGAACACGCCGAGCAGCAACGTGACGACGAACACGACCAGGAAAATGTAGAACAGGATCTTGGCAATTTCGGCAGCGCCTGCCGCGATGCCGGTAAAGCCGAACACGGCGGCGATAATGGCGATCACGAAGAATACGATTGCGTAGTGAAGCATGACGACTCTCCTTCCTGAATGAATGTTATGGGTCGATGGCAAGGCGGCTCGGCCGCAAATGGGCTTTGCAATGCGCGCGCCTGGCCGCTAATCAACCATCTTTTTCGTGACCACAAAGCCCAGCACGAGGAACAACACGCAGAGAATCAGGAACACCACGAACAGGAACTTCGCAATCGCCGCGGCGCCGGCTGCAATGCCGGTAAAGCCGAACAAGCCGGCGATCAGAGCGATCACCGCGAAGATCAAGGCCCATTTCAGCATGACGGATTCCTCCGGAAACAAAGATTGAGCTGACACCGTCATCCTAATGATCGATATGGCGCACCGCATTCGGGCTCACGCCGTTTTTCATGTGGGAATCCGCCGACATGGCATTACAGGCGCGTTACGATGGCGCCAGAAAACCCCACCACCTGACCGTTCGGGCGCTGCGACGGCTACACTCATACCTCGCAGAAGAAGCAAGGCGTGCAAAGGGAGCGAGACCTGACCGTGGCGACGAGACTCAACGAATGGATGCGTAACCGGAGCTGGGCGATTGCGATGACGGTCGCGATCGTCATCACGGTGGGCGGCCTCGTGATTCTT
>JBEKNG010000314.1:0-6768 GCA_049523075.1 Paraburkholderia sp. | reverse complement strand
TCCCGCTGCCGTTGCATCTGTCGATCGAACCACAGGCCCAGCTAATCTACCAGGACACCCATATCGACGATCTGAACGACGGGGTGTCGACGGTTGCATTCCACAGCCAGAGTGGCTTGATCGGGCGTCTCGGCGCGCGGCTATTCGGGGAGTTCCCGGCGGCTGGCATGGCGTGGCAACCGTATGTACGCGTCAATGTGCTGCGTTATTTCGGTGGCAACGACGAGGTGACCTTCGCTGGTACCACGGCCCTTCCGACGAGCGTCGGACAGACGGAGGGACAGGTCGAAGCGGGGATCTCGGCGCGCCTGAACAATACCGTCAGCGTGTATGCGACAGCCGGCTACCTTTTCAACCTGGGCGGCGCGCATCAACGTACGTTTGGGGGCGGTGCAGGTGTGCGTCTGAGCTGGTAACGCACATGTTCGAAATGCGGCCAGTGATCCGGGTAAGCGTCGGATTGCCAGCTGTTTTGCTGCGTGCACGAGGCGCATCGACGCAGTCGGCGGCAGGTTGCCCGGACGAAACGTGCAACGTTGACAGCGCGTAATGGGTGCGAGGGCATCACGGCTGGGAGTCTCATCGTAGCGGTTGGCATGTGTCGACTCCTGTTGTGACGGGGAGGCCGCTGCCTCATCCGTTAAGTCGTCTGTAGTACTGATGGGTTGGGGCATGAGGAAGGGCCCTCATTTGTATTAGCTTGGTCCAGATTTGACAGGCTGCGGCCACCGCGCCGATGCGCGGTGGCACCGGAAACCAAACACTGTCAGGACCAGTCCAGACTATCGTGACTTATAACCCTGTCGAGCCAGCAATTTCCAGGCGCCGTCCTGTTTTTGCCAGACCAGCAATACGTCGAAATCGACTTCAGTGAGCTTGCCGGCCGACTCGGTCGTACCCGAGAAATGATCGCGCACGACGGCATCATCACCCGTTACCGTTATCGCCGTATTGCTAAAGTCGATGCGCTTATAGCGTGTCTGGCCGCTGGCAATCGTGTCAATGAACGCGGCCTGATCCTGCACGCGGCCATTCGAATGACCGTATGTAAGCGTGTCGGCGGTCAGCTCTTTCATCTTCTGTGGATCGCCGGCGATCATCGCGGCACTGAGCCGGCTCATCGCATCGTTGACGGCAGTTTCATCCACGGAGTCAGCCCACGCCGCCGAGCACGCGAGGGCCGCCGCAACAAGCAGGATCAGTTTCTTCATGTTGATGAGTTCCATTCGGTTTAGCTCGTCGCAACGAGCGCGTGAGCAATTGTGAACTGCCTGACCAACAAAATGACCGGGCGATTGATAACCCGGCTCGCGCAAAATTATCACATGTCGGTATTCGCTTGCGGACGTGTGCCATAGAGCGGCCACTGGCCTCTCTTACGAGCTTCCGCTGATCGTTGCAGGGGGCAGCAGCCGATCGTCGATCGGCAGTGGCCGGCCAGCGAGCAGCCGGTGGCCACAACGGGTTCGGTCCCGCGAAGCAAACGGAAAAACGCATAGCCTCGGGAAAACCAGTTCCTCGTTTACAGCTACGAGGTGAACGAGCCGCCGCGCATCGCGCCGCGTTCAAGCGTCAAGTCGGTAGATGAAAAATAATTCACGAGTTGTTACCAATTTTTAAATCATACGATTTAATTTTTGTGTTGCGAATGAGCGACACTGAAAGACAAATGCAAGTAACAATTTTCGTGGAACGGTCCGTCGACCCCTGATGAAAGCTAGGTTGCAGGTAATTGTGACCATAAATTTCGATTGTTGAAAAACAGTCTTCCATAAATTTTTGAATACAAAATTCTATACTGCCCCCGCTCTATTCTTATAGATCGTGAAATACCTGATAAGAAATCTTTCTAATAGTTAACGGGGTTTTAATGAAACTGAAGAATCTGGTCATTGCTTCGGCGATGCTTTTTGCAGGGGTCGCGCATGCTCAAAGCAGCGTGACGCTTTACGGCCTCATCGACACGAGCCTGGTCTACGTGAACAACGCGAAGAGCGCTACTAGCGGGCAAAACAGCAGCCAGTTCCTGGAGAACTCTGGCAGCCTGAATACGTCGCGCTGGGGTTTGCGCGGCAATGAGGATCTTGGCGGCGGTCTGAGCGCCGTGTTCGACCTGGAGAATGGCTTCAACGGGGCTAACGGCACGCTCAAGAATGGCGGCGACCTGTTTGGCCGGCAGGCGTGGGTGGGTCTGAGCTCGAACCAGTACGGTACGGTTACGCTCGGCCGTCAATATGACGCCATCAACGACTACCTCGAACAGATGAGCGCACCGGGTTCGTGGGGCGGCAACCTCGCCTCCCACCCGTACGACAACGACAACCTCGACAACGACATGCGTCTGAACAACGCGGTTAAGTTCAGCAGCTTATCGTACGGTGGCTTCAAGGCCGGCGCGATGTATGCGTTCTCCGGCCAGCCGGGAGGCGCCGGCAACAACAACGCGTACAGCCTGGGCGCCAGCTATGGGAACGGTCCGTTTAGCCTTGCGGCCGCGTACACCCAGGTCAACCGCTCCACCGTCACAGCGAACGCGACGGGCGCGGTAAGCACGGGCGACGGCGACTACTTGACGGAGGGTGGTAAGCAACAGATTTACGGCGTCGGTGCCCGCTATCAGTTCGACGACAAGTCTTCGATCAGCGCCGTCTACACCCATTCCGTGACCTATAACGTCACTGGCCTTTACCTCGCTTCCGGCGCCGTCACGGGCTCTTCCCTGAAGTTCGACAACTTCGAAATCAACGGTCGCTATTTCGTGCTGCCCGACTTTAGCCTTAGTCTTGCCTACACGTACACCATGGGTGCGCTTGCCGGTGCGGGTGACAAGTCGGCCGATCCGCATTGGAACCAGTTTGTGGCGCAGGCCGATTACTTGTTTTCGCGGAGCACCGACGTGTACATAGAAACGGTCTATCAGCGTGTCGGCAGCACCAATGGCAACTCGGTGTTTAACGCTCAGGACTACAACATGTCGGCATCTGCGGGTAACTCACAGGTCGTCGCGGCGTTCGGCTTGCGTCATCGGTTCTGATGCCGCGTCTGAGTTGCGCTTCGTAGGACTTTAGATCGCTCTTGAAGGGCGCCGCCAGGCGTCCTTCAAGTCCCGGCGTTGAGCGCGGGTGGGAAAGTTGTCCGATATTGCGGCCACGGCCTGATCGCACAATGCAATGAGCCGGTCTATGCGCTGCCTCGTCTGTCGCCTTGTCGTTGCCTTCTCTCTCTGTCTTTTCTTTTGTTGTGCCCTTCGACTCCTTCTCGTCTTCTCTTGACCGCCCATCGCAGTGAACCGAGCGAGCGGAGTCCAGCAAACTCGTCTCGTACTTCAGGATCTGATATCGCCCTGGCAGCGCGAACCGTAGAGCGTACGCGTCTCACATGATTACTTCGGGTGAGGAACTTCTGGACTACTTAGGAGTGAACCACAGAAGCGCTCGATTATTAGTGATCTAATGGCATCGTATGGCCGCCGAACCTGGCTGAATCGATTTGTCTGCGTGGAATACGGAGCCTTAAATGCCCAAGATCAACATCGCCGACGTACCAGAGCGTCAAGGTACGGGTTATCCGCCACCGTTCGATGCCCCATGCGCCGATCGTATGCGCCAGCGACTGGGCAACGCCGGAGGACTCAGTGAGTTTGGGGTCAATCTTATGCAGTTGCCTCGGGGCAATTGGTCGAGCCAACGCCATTGGCACTCTGCCGAAGACGAATTTGTCTACGTCCTTGAAGGCGAGCTTACGTTGATCGAAGACGAGGGCGAAACGGTGCTCCAGGCCGGCGACTGTGCTGCCTTTCCAAAAAACACCGGCAACGGCCATCACATGATTAACAGGTCGGACGTGATGGCCGTTTATCTCGAAGTCGGCTCGCGGTCGCCCGCGGATGTCATTACCTGCTCCGACATCGACATGATGAGCCCCAGTATCGACGGCCGGTTTTTGCATAAAGACGGCACACCGTATTCCGATTCTTGACGAGTCCAGAGTGGAGTGCCGTCGGTCGCCGACGAGCAGCGGGCAGCACTTTCGGACGTTGCTGGCGTCGCTTGGATCGTCGGTCATTTCCTGGTTCGTTGCCCGCAGAGGAAGATGCACCGGCTGGCTTGGAGCAGACAAAAGGCTCGGGCGGCTGCATGATGGGCGTGACCACAATTCGGGAGACGCAATGAGAAAGCTCAAAATCATGGAGCACATCTCGTTGGACGGTGTGATCCAGGCCTCGGGAGAAGACGGTTTCCCCTACGCTGACCGGACCGTGCCCTATCGGACACCCGCTGGCCGGGATACACTCCTCGCCGAGCATGGGGGGCGCTTCGATCTGCTGCTCGGCCGTCGCACCTACGATATGTGGTCGGCCTTCTGGCCAGCGGCTCCGAGCAGTCCGATGGCGGAAGGCTTGAATGCGGCAACCAAATATGTCGCGACGCACCGTCCGGAAAGTCTTGAATGGGGCCCGTGTGAGTGGCTTGGACCGGACATTGTCGGGGGCATTCGCCGCATCAAGTCGCAGGCGGGCCCTGGCCTGATTCTGTGGGGGAGCTCCACGCTGACATCGACGCTGCTCGAACAGGGGCTAGCGGATGAAGTCCTGCTGGTCGTCTATCCAGTCCTGTTGGGTACCGGAAAGCGCTTATTTGCGGAGGGAACCTCCCCGTGCACATTCGAACATGTGTCCGCAGCCGTTGGTTGGCTATGGTTGGGGGAGGCCCCATCGGAGCACAAACGCTCGGCCTTTATCTATGACATTCTTGTTCGGCCAGAATATCGAGGCCAAGGCCATGGAACGAGGGTGTTGCAAGCCGTCGAAGCATGGGCGAACACACTCGGGATGCAACACATCGACCTTCATGTGTTCGGGCATAACACCGGCGCGCAGCGTCTCTACAACAGAGCCGGATATCGCGCGACGAATATTCGAATGAGACGGACGCTTCCCGGAACCCCATAGTGACCGAATTGCGACCGGCCTCAAATTGGCTGATTAGAACTCAGACAGGCTGATCCGATGCCGCTGGACGAAAACGGCGAGGCTCCTCGATCGTTCAAGATAACGCTAAGGCCCGGTATTTGATTAACCCGCACCGAGCCCGTAGCGCGTCTGAAAATATCCGGATCAAATGGATCGTTTTGAAATTGCCGGCACATATGTTTGGATAACCAACGAACGGAATGTCGACTGAGCCTGTCCCGAGTTTCCGCGCTTACCGTGAACCCATGCACGGTCAGGGACGGCCCTACGACAGGATTTGGGTAAACAGACGGTGAGTGTATAGACTGGATTGCGAAACGCAGTTCACATGAAGACGTATGATCTAACGGCGAAAGGCGTGGAAACGCACAGAGCCACTCGGGGCGGCACACTAGCCTGTAGCGTGCCGCACAAGCGCCTCTGCGAGGTTTCCCGGAGCATGATTTCTGCACGTCCTTCATACACTCAGTTTTACGAGCAGTCGGGGAACGATCGCTCGCAGGAACACCCGGCCGACATTGCCGAACCGCGCTATCCGGCGCAAAGCAGCGCTTACGCAATCAGGTGCCACCGATGCGTCTCCAAGCCATCAGCTATGCCTTGATACTTGTATGCGGGTGCATGGCTGTCGTCGATGCACGGGCCGCCGACGCGGCCGGCGTCGTCAAGACGCTCAAGGGGACGGTGCAGATTGAGCGACCTGCAGGAAGTTCGGGCGCGGCCGTCGGCAGTGAGGTCTACGGCAGCGATCGCATCGTGACCGGCCCGCAATCCTCTGTTGGTATCACGCTGCGTGACAGTACTCAACTTTCGGCCGGCGCCAATACCATCCTCGAGCTGAACAAATTCGCCTTCAATACCACAACGCATGACGGCGTGCTCGACGCCACTGTCAAACGCGGCTCCCTGGCGGTGATTTCCGGCAAGCTCGCGAAGGCGAATCCGGATGCCGTCCGTTTCAGCACTCCGACCACCACGCTCGGCGTGCGCGGCACCGAATTCATCATCGAAGTCGGCGATAAAGGGGAGAGCGGACATTGAAGGCTGCGATCCGAAGTTGCGCTTTGGCAGCCGGAGCGGCATTTATCATGCTGGCTTTTCTGGCCGGCTGTAGCACGCCCCCGGACAAAATTATTTTATTGCCGGATCCGGAGGGCAAGGTTGGAGCGGTCATCGTCCATAGTGCAACCGGTGAGCAAACCATCAACAAGGCTTACGCCGGCGTCGACGTCACCAGCAGCGGTGCTATCGAAACAACGATGGATAGCCAATCCGCCGTGCAGGCACGCTATGCCGAGTTACTCGCGGCGCGGCCCCCTCGCCCCGTGACGTATACGATTTTCTTTCTCTTCGACTCCGCAACCGACATGGCCCCGGAGTCAGCCGCCACGGTTAAACAGTTAAAAGCCGTTCTGGCGAACTGGCCAGCGCCCGAAGTCTTGGTGGTCGGGCACACCGATCTGGCGGGCTCTCAGGAATTCGATGACAAACTGTCCATGCGGCGGGCAGAGACTGTGGCAGCGTTCCTGATCAAGCAAGGCATTCCTGCCCAACAGATAGAGACCGCGGGCCGGGGAAAGCGCGAGCCGCTGGTCCACACGGCAGACGGTGTTCCCAATCGCATGAACCGCCGCGCCGTCATCACCATCCAATGACGGCGCCGGTCATCGACGCTGCACGGCCTTTCCCTTGATGAAGCGCTATTCCGACCTGTGGCTTGCCCGAATCAGGAACCTGCTGTGGACGGCCCAAGGGCGTCCGATGGCACTGGTGGTGCTGTTCGGCCTGAGCCTCGT
>JBEKNG010000313.1:0-6772 GCA_049523075.1 Paraburkholderia sp. | reverse complement strand
ACGCTGAGCAATGGCGGCGCAGTCAATCCGGAGTTCAGCGGGACGATGGGGGGCATAGAAATTGGCCAGGACCTCTACGCCGACTCGACGCCAGGCGGTCAGCGCAACCATTACGGCTTCATGCTCGGCTTTGCCCGCGCGCAAGGCGACGTGAGCGGCTTTGCCCTCGGCTTTCCGAACCTCGCAGCGGGACACCTATCGATCAACGCCTACAACGCAGGCGGCTACTGGACCCATGTCGGCCCCGGCGGCTGGTACACCGACGCCGTTCTGATGGGCAGTTCGCTCACCATCAGCCCGAACTCCTACGACAACATCGGCGCCTCTACGCATGGCTACGCCGAAGCGGCGTCGTTCGAAGCCGGCTTGCCGATCCCGCTGCCGGCTAATCTGCGCATCGAGCCGCAAGCACAACTGATCTGGCAGCACGCGTCGATCAACGATCTCGACGATGGCGTCTCGAGCGTGACCTTCCATGCCGCGAACGGTCTGATCGGCCGCCTGGGACTTCGGCTCGAAGGAAGGTTCGACGGCGCAGGCGCAGTCTGGGAGCCCTATCTGCGCGCCAATCTGTGGCGCTACTTCAACGGCAATGACGACGTGACGTTCGGCGGCACCACCGTCGTTCCGACCAGCGTCCCCGCGACGGCGGCCGAGTTCGGCCTCGGCATCGCCGCACGTTTGAGCGTGCACGGCAGCGTGTACGCGGCAGCCGGTTACACGACCAACGTGAACGGCACGCATCGCAGCGTCGTCGAGGGTAACGCCGGCGTGCGCTGGAGCTGGTGATCGCCTCACCAAGCGCGCCAATCGCGGCGATAATGGAAAACAATAATCAAGCGAGAACCGAGGCGACAACCGAGACAATGCGCACCACCGCCCTGCCTGCCCGCCGCGCCCCCGACGGCTTTGCCATCCTCACGATGATCGCGTTATGCGCAATCTGGGGGCTTCAGCAGGTCGCAATCAAGAGCACCACTACATTTCTGCCGCCAATCTTTCAGGCCGGGCTGCGCTCGGTCATCGCGGCGCTGCTGGTGTGGGGCTGGGCGCGCGCCCGCGACACACCGCTGTTTCGCGACGACGGGACGCTCGGCGCCGGACTATTCGCTGGCATCCTGTTCGCCAGCGAGTTCGTTTGCATTTTTCTGGGCCTGACGCTGACCAGCGCGTCGCGCATGGCGGTGTTTCTCTACACCGCCCCATGCTTTACGGCCCTCGGTCTGCACTGGTTCGTCGACGGCGAGCGGATGCGGCGCATCCAGTGGGCCGGCATCATCATCGCCTTCGCGGGCATGGCGCTCGCGTTTGCCGACGGCTTCACGCAGGCACATGGCGCCGACCAGGGCTCGATGCTAGCGGGCCTGGCCGGTGACGCGCTCGGCGTACTAGGGGGGATCGCCTGGGCTGCGACAACGGTCGTGGTGCGCGCCTCGCGACTCGCCCAGTCGAGCGCCAGCAAAACGCTGTTCTATCAATTGGCGGTGTCGGCCGTGGTGTTGCTCGCCCTTGCCGCAGGGTTGGATCAGATCAAAGTGGCCGTCCTCACGCCGATCGCGTTGGTCAGCCTTGCCTATCAGGCCGTGGTCGTCGCGTTCGTCAGCTATCTGATCTGGTTCTGGCTGTTGACGCGCTACATTGCGTCGCGCCTGTCGGTGTTCTCGTTTCTGACGCCCCTCTTCGGCGTCACCTTCGGTGTGCTGCTGCTCGGCGAATCGTTCAGCGGGCGGTTCCTGCTTGCCGCGCTGCTAGTGCTCGCCGGCATTGCACTCGTCAACGCACCGGCGCGACGGGCCGCAGCATAACGTTCAGCCGGGCTCAGGCGCTCAGACTTGCTCTGGCGCAGTTCCGCGCGTTGCCGACCCGGCCACAATCTGCGCGACACGCACATACTCGGCGACCGGCACATCCTCGGCGCGGCGTTGCAGATCGAAGCCAAGCGCCTCGAAATCCACCTTGTCGCGAAACGCTGCCAGCGTGTTGCGCAACATCTTGCGCCGCTGCGAGAACGCCGCAGTCACGACCTCGCCGAGCACACGTTCGTCGACCTCGGGCAGTTCATGCGGTGCGAACGGAATCATCCGCACAATCGCCGAGTCGACCTTGGGCGGCGGCTGAAAGGACTCAGGCGGCACGTCGAGCTGCTTGTCGATCACGTAGCGGTACTGCAGCATCACCGACAGCCGGCTGAACGCCTTGGTGCCGGGCTCCGCCACCATCCGCTCGACCACCTCGTTCTGCAGCATGAAGTGCTGGTCGATTACGCAGTGGGCGAACGAAGTGAGATGAAACAGCAACGGACTCGAAATGTTGTACGGCAGATTGCCGACAATCCGCAGCGTGGGCTTGCCGTCCGACGCACCAGACGCTTCATGCGCCGCGAGCGAGCCGAAGTCGAAGTTGAGCGCGTCGCCCGAGTGTAGTTGCAGCAGGTCGCCGAATTTCTTCTTCAGGCGCTCGATCAGATCGCGATCCAGCTCGACCGCATGCAGCGGCGACTCAGGAGTGGCAAGGCGCTCGATCAGCGGCTCGGTCAGCGCGCCGAGTCCCGGACCGATCTCGACCATGCGCTCGCCGCGTTGAGGACGAATCACGTTGACGATCGAATCGATCACACCCATATCGACCAGAAAATTCTGTCCGAAACGCTTGCGCGCGAAATGGCCCTGGTGCTGTCTGCTGGTGGACATCGAAAGACGCTACAAAGAAGAAGAGGAAAAAATCAGGCGACGCGACGGTGGCGCGCCATCGAAACCGCTGTGTCGATAGCGGCGATCAAACTACCCGCGTCCGCGCGGCCGGTGCCTGCGAGGTCGAGCGCCGTGCCGTGATCGACGGAGGTGCGGATGATCGGCAGCCCGAGCGTGACATTGATGCCTTCGCCGAAGGTCGCGTATTTCAGGACCGGCAGGCCCTGGTCGTGGAACATCGCGAGCACGCAGTCGGCTTCGTTCAGATAACGCGGCTGGAACAGCGTGTCGGCCGGATACGGGCCGCGGGCGTCGATGCCCTCGCCGTTCACCAGCTTCAAGGCGGGCGCGATCACATCGATTTCCTCGTGCCCCAGATAACCGTTTTCGCCTGCATGCGGATTCAGGCCGGTCACGAGAATGCGCGGCGCCGGCAGACCGAAATGGTGGCGCAGGTCGTGGTCGATGATGCGCAGCGTATCGACGATGCTCTCAATCGTCAGCGCCGCCGACACGTCCTTCAACGGCAGATGCGTGGTAGCCAACGCGACCCGCAGCGGCCGCTGGCCGGTGCCGGCCAGCATCATCACCACGTGCGGCGTATGGGTGCGCTCGGCGAGATACTCGGTATGGCCGGTGAAGGGCACGCCGGCATCGTTGATGGTGCTCTTTTGGAGCGGTGCGGTGACGATCGCGTCGAACTGACCGGCGAGCGCGCCGTCGATTGCGCTATCCAGCAGATTCAACACGTAACGGCCGTTGGCCGCGTCGAGTTTGCCCGCCTGCGACAGCACGCCGAGCGGCTGATGCTGCACGCGAACCCGCTCGTGGCCAGGACCGCGACCCGCGCCGGATAGCGCCGCCCAGTCCAGACCGACCGCCTTGGCCCGCACGGCGAGCAGTTGCGCATCGCCCAGCACGATGAACTGTGCATCCGGCCAGTGGGCTGCCGCACCCGCCAGCGCCTGCGCGGTCAGTTCGGGGCCGACGCCGGCGGGTTCGCCGGTCGTGATCGCGATCTGCAGCGGGGCATGGGACGGTTGGGCAGCGCTCGTCATGATGCTTATTGAAGGCTCGGCTTGCCGACCTTGACGTCGATATAAGCCGTATCGCGCAATTCACGCAGCCAGTCTGCATAGGCCTGTTCCGCCTTGCGCTGGCCGATGGCCTGACGCGCCAGGTCCATCTGCTGCGCGACCGACCCTTCCGCTTCGCGGCGGCCCAGCACCTGAATCAGGTGGTAGCCGTATTCGCTGCGCACCGGATCGCTGATCTGGCCGTCCTGCAAGCTGTTCATCGCGCGCTCGAATTCCGGCACCGTCTCGCCCGGGCTGATCCAGCCGAGGTCGCCGCCTTGCGACGCCGAACCGTCTTGCGAATAGGTACGGGCAAACTTGGCGAAGTCGCCGCCTTCGGCGATTTCACGCTTGATTTCGAGCAGCTTCTGGCGCGCCGCCGGCTCCGACATGTTGTCGCCGACGCGCAGCAGGATGTGGCGCACATGGGTTTGCGTGAGCTTGGTCGAATCGGCGCTCGCCGCCCCTTGACCCGCGCGACGCTCGACCAGACGCATGACTTCGAAGCCGTCGCCGGTGCGGATCAGATCCGGGTTCACTTCGCCCGGCCGCAGCGTCGCGGCCGCCTTGACGAATTCCGGCGGCAGTTGCGAGGCCGCCAGGAAGCCCATGTCGCCGCCCTTCGAAGCGTCGGCTGCCTGCGAATCCGACTTGGCGAGCTTCTCGAACTTCGTATCGCCGCTCGTGGCCTGCTTGAGGATGGCCTGCGCCTTCTGCTCAGCTGTGATGATGTCGTTCTCGGCGGCGTTGGCCGGCACCTTCACGAGAATATGTTCGAGGTGCAGGTCGCTCGTCAGACCGACGTTCGGTCCGCGCTGGCTGGCGATGTAGTTGGCCACTTCAGCGTCCGACACCACCACCTTGCTGTCCACTTCCTTTTCGCGCAGACGCGACAGGAGCAGTTCCGTGCGGGCATCGCGCGTGAACGTGGACCAGGGCACTCCCTGAGCCTCGATCTTCGAGCGGTACACGTCGAGCGGGAGGTTATTGGCCGCTGCGAGCCGTTCGAGCGTCTTCTGCACCGCGGCGTCGTCGACGGTGATGTTGTCTTCCTTCGCCCGTTGCAACTGAATGCGCTCGAGCACCATCTGGTTCAGCACCTGCTGGCGCAGCTGGTCAGCCGGCGGAATCGGTGCATTTTGCTGCTGGAGACGGCGCGAGATCAGGCCAACGCGTTCGTCGAGCTCGCGCTGCGTGATCACGCCGTCATTGACCACCGCGGCGATCGTATCGATCGTCTGGCCGTTGCTGGCGGCCGCCGGTGCCTGCTGAGCACCCGCGTTGGGAAGATCCTGCGCCTGTGCTGGCGCGACCGACAGGAAGGAGGCCGCAGCGACCAGACCGGCCGCGAGCGATGCCAAGCGAAGCTTTTTCATGATTCCCACAGATACTCCAATGATGTCGGGCGCGCCCCGCCCGTCTTTCCACATTTTATAGGTGATCGGACAATCGTCAGTCGTAATTGGTGAAACGCGCCTCTGGCGGCGGCGATGCCGGTATCGGC
Organism: Paraburkholderia sp.; assembly: GCA_049523075.1. Taxonomy (GTDB): domain Bacteria; phylum Pseudomonadota; class Gammaproteobacteria; order Burkholderiales; family Burkholderiaceae; genus Paraburkholderia. The sequence goes on along the minus strand of JBEKNG010000313.1, from coordinate 1,502 downwards.
GTGTACCCCGGCACGCCGGAGCGGAACGCCTGGATCAAGCCGTTGTCGACGCTCGACAAGCCCTTGAACGTGATTTGCGCGAGGAAACGCGTGCCCTGGCTCGGCAGTCCGACGTTGTTGATCCCGTCTGCGTAACGCTGCACACCCACGCCCAGCACCCAACAGTCGGCGTCGTACTGCAGGCCGATCAGGCTGTCGATAATCGCGTGCCCCTGCAGATCGTAGTTCAGGCGCGCCACACTATACACGTGGTGCGTCAGCGGCCACTGCGCCGAAATGGTGATCTGGTTGACCGGCGTGTTGTCCAGCGTCGTATCGGCGCGCGTATAGATATAGGCCAGGTTGATCACCTTGCCCGATGCCGGGCTGAAACCGAAGCCGATACTGCTCTGGGTGAGCTGGTTGTTGTCCGCATTATATTGGACCGCGGTTTCCGACTGGAAACCGGCCCCGAGCTTCAGCGACGCCCCGGCGATCAGGTCCGAATGGGTCGCCTGCGCAGGCGTTTGCGTGGGCTCCAGCGTGACCCGTTGATCCTGGAAGTAGTACTGCTGCGCCAGCACGAAGCGCGCACGCTCATCACCGGTAGCCGGGTCGATAAAGCGCGTGGTGACTGCCGCGGTCAGCCGGTTTGCATCGGCAATCCGGTCGTCGCCGACGAACGTGTTCGGCGTGAAAATTTCCGCGAGTCCGAAATCCGCGTCGGCCGTATCGAACAGCGGCGCAAACGCCTGATTGCGGTACGGCGTGTACACGTAGTACAGGCGCGGTTCGAGGGTCTGGATGTAATCCTGACCGAAGAGACGCACCGAACGCTCGAAAATCAGCCCGGTGTCGAACGAGAAGGTCGGGACCGACTCCGTGAAATCTTTCGGTTGCCCGGCGGGCGACCCCGCCCCGATGTTGCTCAGGTCGTACGACGCGAAGTGCCACTGCACCTTCGGCGTCACGAAGTAACCTGGGCCGACCACCGAATACGATAGATACGGGTCGAAGGTGAGCCGGTCGCCTTGGGTCGAATCGGCGGTGGTGATGCGGAACCGCGAGAAGTCGCCTGTCGCCCCGAAGTCGAAGCCGTCCACGTTGTACTTGTTGTACTTGACGTTCAGTTCGGGTTCACGCCCATAGGGCGCCACCGAAGGGTAAAGCGTCTGCCAGTTCTGCTCGCGCGCCAGCACCGACCACGGACCGTTGTTGTACGTCAGCCCGGCTTCCTGCTGGTATAGCAGCTGGGTACCGTTGAGGATCTGGCTGGAGACCGAACCAAGGTCTTCCGGAAAACTGTTGTCCGAGACCTTGTTGTAATAAATGTAGCCGCCGAAGCCGTTGCCGAAGTTCTGGTTGTGCTGGATGAACAGGGCGTAACGGTTCGTCTTGGTAATTTCGTCGTCCGGTAGGAACGTGCCGCTTATCGAGCCGGAATAAGTCGGCGAAAGATAGCGAAACGTCTCATTCAGTTCCAGACCACGCTTCGAGATGAAATTCGGCGTCAGCAACAGGTC
>JBEKNG010000312.1:0-6784 GCA_049523075.1 Paraburkholderia sp. | reverse complement strand
CTTTCCGCTCGCTATGCTGCTCGGCTCTCCAGTGTCGGGTCTGCTGCTCGATGTGTCGAACCCGTTTGGCATGCACCCGTGGCAATGGCTGTTCGTGGTGGAGGGCATCGCGGCGTCAGTGGTCGGCGTCATCACCTTCTTCTACCTCACCGACCGTCCCGCTGACGCACGCTGGCTCGACACCCCGCAACGCGATGCGCTGAGCGCCGCACTGCGCGACGAGGACGACCACAAACGCGCACACGGTCCGGCTTCCGTGTTGGCCGCGCTGCGCGATCCGCGCGTGCTGTTTCTGAGCCTGATCTACTTCGCCGTGCAGATGAGCGTGTACGGCGTGGTCTTCTACCTGCCTACCCGCATTGCCGGGTTGACTGGCGGCCATGTCGGCACCAGGGTGGGCTTGCTCACCGCCATACCGTGGATCGCGGCTATCGCCGGCACCTTGGTCGTCACCCGCATCGCGGACCGCACGGGTTACCACCGCAACTGGGCGGCCGCGATGCTCACGCTTGCGGCGCTCGGCATTGCTGCTTCGGCGATGACCTCGTCGGTTGCGCTAGCCATCGCCGCGTTTTGCGTGGCGGCGATCGGCTTCGTCTCCGTACAGCCGCTCTTCTGGACTTTGCCGACCGGCTATCTCGGCGGCGCGGCCGCAGCGGGCGGCATCGCACTCATCAATTCAATCGGCAACCTGGGCGGCTTCGTCGCGCCCAATCTCAAGGCGTTCGCCGAGCGCCTCGTGGGCTCACCGCAGGCCGGCACGCTTTCGCTGGCGGTGGTCGGCCTGATCGGCGCCGCGCTGCTGCAGTCGTTCAGGTCCATGTCTTCACCCACGAGTCATGTATCCGATTCCGCCGCATCGCTTGGCGAGCGGCCTAGCCATTAACTCTTCCGAGGAGCTGACGTCCATGAAAATCAAACACATCCGTACGCGCGTTTTCGAATGGAAAGGCAAGGTCGTGCCGCCGCAAGCGCATTTCTGCACCAACGCTGTCGACATTCTCTACGAGCGCGGTGACGCGATGGGCTCGTTCCGCTTTCACGGCTGGCTGGTGGTGGAAGTCGAAACGGACGACGGCATCATCGGCATCGGCAATTGTGCGCTGGCGCCGCGCGTGGCCAAGCAGATCATCGACGAATACCTCGCACCGATTGCGCTCGGCGAAGACCCCTTCGACAACGAGTACATCTGGCAGAAGATGTACCGCCGCACGCTGGCGTGGGGCCGCAAGGGCATTGGCATGGCCGCGATCTCGGCGATCGACATTGCGCTGTGGGACATCATGGGTAAGGCAGTGAAGAAGCCGGTGTTCAAGCTGCTCGGTGGACGGACCAAGGAGAAAATCTGGTGCTATGCGTCGAAGCTCTATAACAACGACGATCGCGACGCGTTCCTCGGCGAGGCCAAGGGGTATCTCGACCAGGGCTTCACGGCGATGAAGATGCGCTTCGGCTACGGTCCCAAGGACGGCCCGAAGGGCATGGCGAAGAATCTCGAGCAAGTACGCCTATTGCGCGAACTGGCAGGCGACGGGGTCGACATCATGGTGGAGTGCTACATGGGCTGGACGCTCGAATACGCGCGCCGCATGTTGCCGCGTCTTGCCGAATTCAATCCGCGCTGGATCGAGGAGCCGGTGATCGGCGACGACATTGAGGGATACCAGGAACTGAAGAAGATGAACATTATCCCGGTGTCGGGCGGCGAACATGAGTTCACGATCTACGGGTTCAAGGATCTGCTCGAGCGGCGTGCAGTTGACGTGATCCAGTACGACACGAATCGCGTGGGCGGCATTACCGCCGCGCGCAAGATCAATGCGATGGCCGAGGCGTGGTCGGTGCCGGTGATTCCGCATGCGGGACAGATGCACAACTATCACCTGACGATGTCCACCACCGCGAGCCCGATGTCCGAGTTCTTCCCGGTGTTCGATGTGGAAGTGGGCAACGAGCTGTTCTACTACATTTTCGATGGCGAGCCGCAGCCGGAGGAGGGCTTCCTGCAGCTTTCCGATGAGACGCCTGGGCTTGGCATCACGCTAAGCGACAAATATCTCGGCGACTTCAACATCATCGAATAAGGCGGCGCCCATCACAGGTCGCAGGCACCGCTCGAGGCACTGTGGGCGGCTTCTGGTCGGTCGTCGTTGACCGCACGCCGCAAGAGAACGGCTTGCGCTGTTGCGTGACAATGGTTGAGGCGCTATATGGCTTGGAGCGCCAGGCGCGGATCAACCCATTTTGACTCTCGATTTTGGCGTAAAAGCACTACCGGATTACGAATAGACTCGGGTTAGTCGAGTCGGAACCACGCCTGTCAGTAGAACCGAGTGCGTGCGTGGCCGTCCGGGGAGAGGGGTCGCGGTAGAGTGGCGGCGGCACCACCGTCCGGGCGTCCGGGAAACGGCTGTGCATTGCAATCAAACTTGCGGATAACCCTAGGTGTTCCCCCGTAGATCTTGCGAGCTCACTACCAGAGTGCGCTATCTTTGGGGTAAATGTGGTGGGCTGAGCCGGGGAGTGATTCGGGGTACTGCTCACCGCATGGAGTGCACCCGGAACATGGCTGCATGATCAGGCCCGGAACAATGTGAGTCGCCGATGACAACACTACGAGACCCGGCGTTGCCTCCAGAGCGCGTGATGCGTGGCACCGTCGCCGTGCCATCTACGGCTGTACCGGCGCGTTTGCCCGATGAGACTGCGGCCCGCTCCATTTTTCATGAACCCTGGTGGCTCGATATCGCAACCGGCGGCAACTGGAGCACGGCCAAGGTCGTGCGCGGCGCTAATGTGCTTGGCGAATTACCTTACTATTCCACGCACAAGGGCATGTGGCGGATCTCTCAACTTCCGCCGCTCACGCGTACCCTTGGTCCCGTCATCCCATCTCCAGGCCTCGACAGTGCCCACGAACAGCATCACCGGCTGAGCGTCACGGCGGAACTGATCGAGCAACTGCCGGCCTTCGATAGCTTCGTGCAGATCTTCGATCCCCGCGTCAAAGATGCACTCGCGTTCGCCTTGCAAGGCTTTACAGTGTCCGTGCGCTACACGTTTCAGATCGAGCCGGATTGCACGATACCGGAGGCTTGGGCGCGTCTGCACGGTAAAACGCGCAATGTCATCCGCAGCGCCGACAAGAAGTTGACCGTCGCGCCCATCGCGACACCTAGCGAATTCCTGCAGTTCTACGAATCGAATCTTCGGGAACGTTCGCGCACGAATGCTTACGGTTCGGTAGTGATGCGCCAGTTGGTGAACGCGGTCGTCGAGCGCAAGGCTGGGCATCTGCTGGGCGCCTATGGCCCGGGTGGGACGCTGGTTGCCGCGATCGGTCTCGTCTGGGACCGGCACGCGATGTATTACCTGCTTTCGTCGCGCACCCTTGAGGCGCATGGCGGCTCGATTAGCCTGCTGATCTGGACGGCGATCCAGCACGCCATTGAGCGCAAGCTGACGTTCGATTTCGACGGCTTTTCCAGTCCTGCGACTTTCAACTTCCTGGATGGCTTCGGCGGGGTTTTGAAGCAACGGCTGGGGGTGGAACGGCTCAGTACGATGTATTCGGTGGCGCGCATTCTCAAGCGCCGCATGGTGCCCGGTTCGGGTGCGGTGTTTGTGCCCAACCTCTGATCCCCGCGAGTCCTGTTCGCAGGGTGAGTCCCGCGGCAAAGCGCGGGCCGGCCATCTCGTCTAGGCGACCTCTTGCGTGCGGCCGGCCGAGCCGATCATGGATTCGGCGAGTTCAATGGTGTTCGACGCGAAAAGCGCCGGTGTCCAGTGTCTGACTGACGTGACGGCGTTGACCGAGAAACGCTCGCGTAACGCACTGTCGGCACCCAGTTGCATGATCTTCGCCGCTAGCGCGGACTCGTCGCCGGGTTCGACGATGAAGCCATTGGCGCCGTCCTGGACGAGCTCATTCGCCACGCCACAGGCGCGCGTGACAATGGCGGGCGTACCTGCCGCAAACGCCTCGTTGACACACAAGCCCCATTGATCGAACTGGCTGGCGAGCACGATGAAATCCGCGAGCGCGTAGAGACCCGGCATATGCTGGTTCGGCACCGAACTCAGAATGACTATGTGTTTCGCCAGACCGAGCCGATCGATCTGCTCCAGCAATTGATCTTTGCACGGACCTTGCCCGACCAACACGAGCGAAACACCTGTGGTATGCAGTCCAGATTGAAAGAACGCGGCGATCAGCACGTCGATATTCTTGCGGGTCACGAAGCGGCTTACGCATAGCAAGTAACGCGGCGGTAGCTCGAAGCGCGCGCGGATTTCGGGTGCCGCGGAAGCCGCTTCGCGCGCCATTCTGGAGAAGTACTCGACATCGATCACGTCGAAACCGATGCGTGACCGTTCCATCGGAATACCCAACGATTCGGCGTAGACACGATGCTTTTCGCCGGCGACCAGTGCGCCATCGAACTTCGAAACCAGCATGCGTTTCAGGCGTTCCTTGAGAGCGTAGCGCTTGCCATCGTCGGCTTTCGAGTCCGACATGTAGATCAGCGAAAAGCGACGCGTCAGCGCCTTCAGGATGCACAAGACGATTGAATAATTGGTGTTGTAGCCCAGCGTGACGACCACATCCGGCGCGAACGAGCGGAACACGGACAGCAATTCGGCCGCTACGCGGAAGGTGTGACCGTCGCCTTCGCCGGCGTCTTCGATCAGCGTGACGCAGTTCGCAGGATGGGTATTGAAGAAAGCAGCGCGGCGGTCCTGGGGGAAGCCGTAAACACCGGATTTGCCGAACACTTCGACAAGAAACACTTCGTGACCTCGGCCTTGGGCTAGCCGTAGAAGCGCCTGGTACCGAGGCACGTGATAGTCACCCAGATTGCCGACGACGAACAGGACTCGCATGAAAGGACCAATTGATCGAGGTTGGGTTGGCAGGATGCTCATATCGCAAGCATGTCACTTGTCTCCTCGTCCGGTCTGGCGTGATCGCATTCCCCGCGAGCACCTTGCCGGCTGATCGTGTGTCGTGTGGTCATCCTAACCTGCTGGCGGCGCAGACCGGAGCGTTGTCCGCTGACGGCGAGGGTTTGGCGGCTAAGTCAGACAATAGGGTCTGGTCACTATCCGGCCCGCGCGCGGACGGTGCGGGTGTACGACGCGATCATGGTTGCGAGTTCCTGTGCGGCCGGCGTCACCGGAATAGCCGCGCGCTGCAGCAAGCAGACGTTCTGCTCCACGGCGCGCTCGCGAACGGGGATCGAGGTCAGCGTCTGAGCAAACAGCGGATGCCGAGTCACAACCGAGGGCTCGAGCGAGAGGCAATCCGTTTCCCCGACCAGGTGCAGGCTTTCGAACAGCCCCTCCACGGTCGCGATGATCCTGGGCGGTGGCAGGCCGGTGCTTGCGAACAGATTGCTGAGGCGGTTGGCCTGTGGGTCGTCTGTCAGGTTCGGCGAGCGGGTGGCGATCCAGGTGCAGTCGGTCAGCTTCGCGAGCGAGGTCACCTTCGCTTTCGGATGACCGCGCCGGCACACAATCACCGGGTCGGACGGGTAGAGCGTGGTCACGGATAGATCGGTCGTGTCCGTGTACTTCGACACGAGCGCCGCAGCGAAGTCCAGCGTGCCCTCGCGGATCCACGCAATCATCATGCGTGAAGTGCCCGTGCGCAGATGCACGGCCACCCTCGGGAAACGCGTGCGGAATTCGGTTAGCACTGGCGCCAGTGCGTCGATCAGCGGCTCGGTGGTCATGCCGAGCGAGATCTCGCCGACATAGTCGCCGCGCAACTGCTGCACCTCCTGTTCGACCCGTTCGCACTCGCCGAGTATCGCACCGGCCCGTTGCCGCAGCCGCTGCCCCAGTGCCGTTAGCGCGATACCGCGATTCGTGCGGATAAACAGCGTTGCGCCAAGGATCAGCTCGAGATTCTGCAATTGCTGGGTGACGCCGCTTTGTGCCGTGCCGAGCGCCCGTGACGCCGCGCGAATGCTGCCGTGTTCGGCGACCGCGGTAAACACGCGCAACTCTGGGTTATCGTCAGGGCCATAACGGTCGGTGAGCGGGGTGATCGGTAAATGTGATCATGATAGCCCGCCAAGGACTTCTTTGAAGCGCCAGCGAGGTTTAGCATGAGCCCGGACCAAACCTTCTCCATGCTCACCTCCCTACCTGACCGGTTCGCCATGAAGTACTTCGATTTCGATCCGTACGGCGGCAATTGAGCGCGGCCACCGCATTGCGGTCCTTATCCAAACGTAAAGCTAGGCCCCACCTCACTCGCACATGAAAAAACAGTCGATTCCACTTCTGTCACCCGCCATCGGTACGCACCGTGAACTGGTGAGCTTCCATTTCGGCCCTACGGATAGCGGCCAGAAAATCTACCTGCAGTCCTCCCTGCACGCTGACGAAACGCCGGCGATGCTGACCACGGTGCTGTTGAAGCGCCGTCTGCTCGAACTCGAAGCGCAAGGTGCACTTGCTGCCGAGATCGTGGTCGTGCCGGTCGCCAATCCGGTTGGACTCGGACAATACGTGTTGGGGCAGTTCCTCGGGCGTTTTGATCTAGGCAGCGGCAAAAACTTCAACCGCCATTTTCTGCAATTCACGCGTTTGCAGGAGCGCGCCAGGGAATTGCTCGGACCGGACGTGGCCGCCAACCGTCAGATCGTGCGGCAACTCGTGAGCGAACAACTGGAACAGCAAAGGCCGCTGACCGAGTTCGAATCGCTGCAACTGGCATTGCTGAAGCTCTCGTTCGATGCCGACGTGGTGATCGATCTGCACTGCTCGCTGGAGG
>JBEKNG010000311.1:0-6814 GCA_049523075.1 Paraburkholderia sp. | reverse complement strand
AATACGACACGTTCTATAACGGTGTGCGCAACCAACCCGGCACCATCCACTGGTCGAGCGACGGCAAAACCTACGACATGGTCGTATCGGTCCCGGTCCCGTTCATCGGCACATTCAGCTACTCGAGCCATGGGCATGTCGACGCCTTCGGCCTCGCGCCAGACCAGTACATCGAAAAGCGCGGCCACCGGGCGGAGGATGTGTCGATCTTCAACCGCACCACGAAGCAGATCGCATTCACGAAAACGCCCGCGTCTTTGCCGCTCACCGATGGCGCGCAAGACCGTTTCAGCATGCTGATGCAACTGGCGAGCCTCGTGCGCGGCGATCCGGATGCCTACACGCCGGGCGTCACCCGTCAGTTTTTCGTGGTCGATAACGACAGCGGCGAAATCTGGCCGATTGAAACGATCGGCGACGAAACGATCCGCACACAACAGGGTTTTGTCACTGCGCGCCATTTCATGCGCCTGCCGCGTCATGCCGGCGACCAGCGGCGCATCGACGTGTGGCTTGCGCCGGCGCTCGGCTGGTTGCCCGCCAAAATCTTGCAAACCGAGCCGAACGGCACCGAAATCCAGTTGGTCTGGAGCGGTCCCCTCAGTGCACCGGCTGGCAATGCCAATGCGAACGCGCCGGTTGGCGGTGGTAGCGCTGCGGCTGTCGGCGCTGAGGCTTCGTCTGACAACGCGGCGAACACGGCGGCACGTCCATCTGTGGTGAACCCCGCGATAAGCTCACCCGGAGGCGACGCTCCGGGTACGGCGGCGAACCCATCGTCGAGTCAGGGGGCAAGTCCCACTGCCGATACCGCGCCAAATCCTGCCATGAGTTCACCGGTCAACTCGCCCGCAGACCTCACCCCGAGCCCCGCCAGTCCCACGTCCGCGCCGCCCGCGACACCTGCCGCACCGCCCGCCGCCGACACCCCGGCCGCTGTGCCGGCAAATCCCTAAAGTCGAGCGGGTATTCGGTAATTTGCCGAAACTTCCGCACACGGCATGACTCGCACGAGAAGCGACGCCGTTCCACTTCGCCGATGGGACATGGTTTGCTGACCGTGTTGATCAACGTGCACCACCCACCGCGCATCACCGTTTATTACCGGAACGACAAACGTCGCGCCCAGTCCCTCCAACGCATTTCCCCTGAAGGAGCCTGCATGCAAGTAAACATCAACGGTATCGATACGCGCTATGTTCTGAGCAACGAAGGCGGCGGCCCCTGGCTGACGTTCATCCATCAACTGGGCGGCGACCTGTCCGTATGGGACCAGTTCGCCGGCTACTTCCGCGACGACTTCACCGTGCTGCGTTACGACGTCCGTGGTCACGGCGCAACCGGTGTGCCGGCCAGTCCGTTCAGCGCCGCGGACCTGGCCCACGATCTCGCCACGCTGCTCGACGCGCTGGGCGCCCCACATACGCATCTGGTAGGTATGTCGATGGGCGGCATGATCGCGCAGCAGTTTGCACTCGATCATCCAGCGCGCATCGATACGCTCACGCTGGCAGACACGACCGCCGGCACCGCCCCTGAGAATCGCGCCTTCTGGGACCAGCGCGCGGAAGCCGCACGCCGTGACGGCATGGCTTCGCTCGTGTCTGCAACCATGAGCCGCTGGTTGACGCCCGATTTCCACAGGGCGCATCCAGAAGCCGTTGAACAGATCCGCGAGGTGCTGCAGCACACGCCGCCCGAGGGCTACGCGCTGGCCTGCGAGGCCTTGCGTGACTTCAACGTGCATGAGCGCCTGAGTGCGATTCGTCTGCCTACGCTCACGGTCGCGGGCCGCCACGACACGGGCACGCCACCTGCTTCAACAGAATTGATCGCGAAATCGATTGAAGGCGCACAATACGAACTGCTGGATGCTGCGCATCTGGCACCGATCGAACAGTCTCACCGTTTTGCTGCGTTGCTGGAAACGTTTCTCGAAGCACGGGTCTAATCTGAAGGTCCGGGATTTTTACCAGCGTCACTCCGGACCCACCCCTTGAATTCCACACCATACGCTCCACCTATGGCGCAGGAACGGCCAGGAGCCAACGGAAATAAGGAGTGTCGCCATGCAAATGATCTACAACAGCCCCAACTATTGTGTCGTCGAGTTCCCGCCGCAGGACGGTCCCCTCGCCATGAAGTCAGGTGGTTACGAGATCGTGGACAAGAATATGCAACGCGAGATCTACATAGACGGCGCAATGGCGGCGCGCTTTCGCGAGCACGTCACCAAGCTGATCGAAGAAGAACCGTCGCTTGACGAAGTAGACGAATTCCTCGGCCAGTTCGACAGTTTGATGCACCAACCGGTGATCCTCCACTAACACGCACCCCTCGGCGACACGTACTAGAACCCCCGTCCGGCTTGTCGGACGGGGGTTTTGTTTTACGGGTTGCGCGAAGTGTGCGTTTCGTCAGGGGATTGGTGCGGATCACGCAACACTGGCGCGAGATGGCATCTTTTACCGCCTGCTGTGTGGAACACCAGCATCCCAAGCTCGCATAACCCTTATCACCGCGCGCTTACGGCCGGCGAGGCCGTTGCGCAGCGGATACAATGACAGGTTTCCTGAAAACACTGGCGCAAGCCCACTTCTGCCATGAACCAGCCCGCCCGCACCGTCAGTCCAGCTCGCCCCGCCGCAGCCTATACGCGCGGCGCGGTGCTGCCCGCGCTTCTGCAATCGCGCATCCTGATTCTGGATGGAGCGATGGGCACGATGATCCAGCGCTACAAGCTCGACGAAGCCCGCTATCGCGGCGAACGCTTCAAGGACTATGGCCGCGACATCAAGGGCAACAACGAACTGCTGTCGATCACGCAGCCGCTGATCATCAGCGAGATCCACGAGCAGTATCTGGCGGCGGGCGCCGACATCATCGAAACCAACACGTTCGGCGCGACAACGGTCGCGCAGGCCGACTACGGGATGGAATATCTCGCGGTCGAAATGAATCTCGAATCGGCGAAGCTCGCGCGTGCGGCCTGCGACAAGTTCTCGACGCCTGACAAGCCGCGCTTCGTCGCGGGCGCCATCGGACCGACACCGAAGACGGCCAGCATCTCGCCTGACGTGAACGATCCGGGGGCACGCAACGTGACCTTCGACGAATTGCGCGCGGCCTACTACGAGCAGGCTAAGGCATTGCTCGACGGTGGCTCGGACCTGTTCCTCGTCGAAACGATTTTCGACACGCTCAATGCGAAGGCTGCGTTGTTTGCGCTGGACGAGTTGTTTGAGGACACGGGCGAGCGTTTGCCGATCATGATCTCCGGAACCGTCACCGATGCGTCTGGCCGCATCCTCTCCGGGCAAACGGTCGAGGCGTTCTGGAACTCGCTGCGTCATGCGAAGCCGCTCACCTTCGGTTTGAACTGCGCCCTGGGTGCGGCGCTGATGCGCCCGTATATCGCGGAGCTGGCGAAGCTGTGCGATACATACGTCTCGTGTTATCCGAACGCCGGCTTGCCAAATCCGATGAGCGATACGGGCTTTGATGAATTGCCGGCGGATACGTCGGGGTTGTTGAAGGAGTTTGCTCAGGCTGGACTTGTGAATATCGCAGGTGGGTGCTGTGGCACGACGCCTGAGCATATTGCGGCGATTGCGAAGGCGCTAGCCGAGATCAAGCCGCGCAAATGGCCGAACCAGTACCGCGACGCGGCTTGAGCTTCAACGCCGCCTCCCTGCTACAGTAAAAGACGCACGCAACCGAACCGCACATACGCCATGACCGATCACACCATGCGCCTTTCCGGCCTCGAGCCGTTCAACGTCACGTCCGGGACGCTCTTCATCAACGTAGGTGAGCGCACCAACGTCACCGGCTCGAAGGCGTTCGCACGAATGATCCTGAACGACCAGTTCGATGATGCAATCGCGGTCGCACGGCAGCAGGTCGAAAACGGCGCGCAGGTGATCGACGTCAACATGGACGAGGCCATGCTCGATTCGAAAGCGGCCATGGTCCGCTTCATGAATCTGATCGCGTCGGAGCCGGACATCGCACGCGTGCCGATCATGATCGATTCGTCGAAGTGGGAAGTGATCGAAGCGGGACTGAAGTGCGTGCAAGGCAAGGCCATCGTCAATTCCATCTCGCTGAAGGAAGGCGAAGAGGCGTTTCGCCATCACGCCAACCTGATCCGCCGTTACGGCGCCGCAGCCGTTGTGATGGCCTTCGACGAAAAAGGCCAGGCCGATACGTACCAGCGCAAGACCGAAATCTGCAAGCGCTCGTACGACTTCCTTGTCAACGAGGTCGGTTTCCCGCCTGAAGACATCATCTTCGACCCGAACATCTTCGCGGTTGCCACCGGGATCGAAGAGCACAACAACTACGCCGTCGATTTCATCAACGCCACGCGCTGGATCAAGGAAAACCTGCCGTACGCGAAGGTGAGCGGCGGCGTGTCGAATGTGTCGTTCTCGTTCCGCGGCAACGATCCAGTGCGCGAAGCGATCCACACCGTGTTCCTCTATTACGCGATCCAGGCGGGGATGGACATGGGCATCGTCAACGCCGGCCAGCTCGGTGTGTATGCCGACCTCGATCCCGAACTGCGCGAGCGCGTCGAAGACGTGGTCCTCAATCGCCGCGACGACGGCACCGACCGTCTGCTGGAGATCGCCGACAAGTTCAAGACCGGTGCGGCGAAGAAGGAAGAAAACCTTGAGTGGCGTAACCAGCCGGTCGAGAAGCGTCTGGCCCATGCGCTGGTACTCGGCATCACGAACTTCATCGTTGAAGACACCGAGGAAGTACGCGCGAAAATCGCTGCTGCCGGCGGGCGCCCGATCAACGTGATCGAAGGCCCGTTGATGGACGGCATGAACATCGTCGGCGACCTGTTCGGGCAGGGCAAGATGTTCCTGCCGCAGGTAGTGAAATCGGCACGCGTGATGAAGCAGGCCGTCGCGCATCTGATCCCGTATATCGAAGAAGAAAAGAAGCTGATGGCCGAAGCCGGCGCTGACGTACGCGCCAAGGGCAAGATCGTCATCGCGACCGTCAAGGGCGACGTGCACGATATCGGCAAGAACATCGTGTCGGTGGTGCTTCAGTGTAATAACTTCGAAGTGGTCAACATGGGTGTGATGGTCCCGTGCAACGACATTCTCGCCAAGGCGAAGGTCGAAGGCGCGGACATCATCGGGTTGTCCGGGCTGATCACGCCGAGCCTCGAGGAAATGGCCTACGTCGCCGCGGAAATGCAGCGCGACGACTACTTCCGCATCAAGAAGATTCCGCTGCTGATCGGCGGCGCGACCACCTCGCGTGTGCACACCGCTGTGAAGATCGCGCCGCACTACGAAGGGCCGGTGGTGTATGTGCCGGATGCGTCGCGCTCGGTATCAGTGGCGTCGAGCCTGCTCTCCGACGAAGGCGCCGCGAAGTACCTGGAAGACCTGAAGTCCGACTACGACCGTATCCGCGATCAGCACGCCAACAAGAAAGCGCAGCCGATGGTCACGCTAGCCGAGGCGCGTGCCAACAAGACCAAGATCGACTGGGCGAACTATCAGCCGGTCAAGCCGAAGTTCATCGGCCGCCGCATCTTCAAGAACTTCGATCTGAACGACCTGGCGAACTACATCGACTGGGCCCCGTTCTTCCAGACCTGGGATCTGGCCGGCCCCTACCCTGCCATTCTCAATGACGAGATCGTGGGCGAATCGGCGCGGCGGGTGTTCTCGGACGGCAAGTCGATGCTCGCGCGCCTGATCCAGGGCCGCTGGCTGCAGGCCAACGGCGTGATCGCCATGTTGCCGGCCAACACCGTCAACGACGACGACATCGAAATCTACACGGACGAATCGCGCTCGGAAGTCGCGCTCACCTGGCGCAACCTGCGCCAGCAAAGCGTGCGGCCGGTGGTGGACGGTGTGATGCGGCCGAACCGCTCGCTTGCCGACTTCATTGCACCAAAGGATTCGGGCGTGGCCGACTACATCGGCATGTTCGCGGTCACGGCGGGCCTTGGCGTCGACGTAAAGGAAAAGCAGTTCGAAAAGGATCACGACGACTACAGCGCGATCATGCTGAAGGCTTTGGCCGACCGCTTCGCGGAAGCCTTCGCCGAAGCGTTGCATGCCCGCGTGCGGCGCGACCTGTGGGGTTACGCCACCAGCGAGACGCTCTCCAACGACGACCTGATCGGCGAAAAGTACCGCGGTATCCGTCCGGCGCCCGGGTACCCGGCCTGCCCGGACCACCTGGTGAAGCGCGATATGTTTGAGGTGCTCCATGCGAACGAAATCGGCATGAGCGTCACGGAATCGCTCGCCATGCTACCGGCGGCTAGCGTCTCCGGTTTCTATCTGGCGCATCCGGACTGCACCTATTTCTCGGTCGGCAAGATCGGTCAGGACCAGCTGGAAGACTACGCGCAGCGCATGGCGCTGTCGAAGCAGGACGCAGAACGGGCACTGGCACCGCTGCTGTAAGCGCCGGCTTGGCCGGAAGACTGCCCAAACGAGGTGCAGACCGGCGCCCACTATATCGGGAACGTAAGGCTGAATATTTCCAGCAAGCGGGTTTTCGGCTTTGTAGACTGCAAGCGCTTTACCTGCCAGACGCGGCCAGAAAACGCGTCGGCTCAACTACTTGCAACCGTCACGGAGAATCTCGCATGAAAAAGCTGACGTTCATTTTGGCTGGTCTTTCGCTTGCAGTCGGTACTTCGGCCGCCTTCGCCCAGACGGCGGCTCCGGCTGCCAGTAGTTCAGTCAGTTCCTACTCACCGCCGACCCAGAAACACGTCAAGAAGCCCAGGAAGGCGAAGGTAAAGAAGGGTGCTTCCGCCCCG
>JBEKNG010000310.1:0-6838 GCA_049523075.1 Paraburkholderia sp. | reverse complement strand
TCGCCATCCTGGGTCAAGGCGACGCGCGGATCGAAGCCCGCATGCTAGAACTGGCGGCGAGATGGCCCGGGCGCGTCGGCACTTGCATCGGGTACGACGAAACGCTCGCTCACATGCTGCACGCCGGGGCGGACATGCTGCTGCATGCGAGCCGCTTCGAGCCGTGCGGGCTCACACAGCTGTATGCGATGCGCTTCGGAACGATTCCTGTCGCGTCGCGCGTGGGCGGCCTCGCCGACACGATCTCCGACTACGCGCTTGAACTCGGCAAGTCAGGCGCGGCGACCGGTTTCCTGTTCGAAGGCGAGACGGTGGAGGACGTGGCCGGCGGCGTAGCCCGTGCAGTCGAAGCGTTTAGGAATCCGTCCTTGTGGCGTGTGCTCCAACGCAATGCAATGACCCGCGATTCGGGCTGGGCGGCGGCCGTCAAACGCTACGTCGAACTGTATTGCGAATTGACCGATGCACGCCCCGTGGCCCCGCGCCAGCAACCGGCTACGCTGCCGGCGATCGTCGCGCGGCGCGGCTCAGCGGGGCCGGCGAGCGCCGACAGTTCGCAGGCAGCCGCCCAGTAGCGGCCGCAGGCTACGGGGCCGTGTCGGAAACGGCCCCGGGCAGGATCTCGTCCTGCAACTCCGGCCATACGCTGAAGTTCGGCTCAACCATCCATACGTTGAGCCACTCGCACCATTCGCTCCAATGCGTCTCGAGGCTGAACTCGGCGCCGACCTGGCCGCTATCGTCGTTCCGCAGGCGCTTCTCGCCAGCCCACCTCAGCTATCTATCTTCGACATGACGGCCGTAGCCGGGTCATACCGATAGCCCTTCTGCGCAAGTTGCAGGTTCATGGTTGTGCCAATCAGTTTTTGCTGCGCCTCCCGCGATATCAATTCGTGATCGGGCTTAAGCCGTTCCAGTTCCGATGCGAGCCTGCGGACAAGTGCCACTTCTCCCGTGCTCCTTGCATCGACAAACAACATTCTCTCGCCTGCCTGGCCAAGTCGTTGTTTAAGGTCCTTGGCATGCGTCACCCACTGTTGGGCGTTGGTGCGCAGATCGTAGAGGGCCTTTTCGTGAGCTTTGGCCTGAGCCGATAGCTGGCGCTGTAACGCAGCCACTTCCTCTACGCTCTCCGGCTCGTCCGCGCGAACGCCCGGATGCTGGCCACGCTGATCTTCCTCAGCAGCGGCAGCGGCATCAGCCAGCTCGGCAAGACGCTGCGCCAACTGGGCGGCGTGCCGCTCGGCCGTATCGGCCCGCTCCTTCGCAGCAGACGCGTCCTGCGCAAGCTGGGCCAGTTCGGCGCTTGCGGCCGTTTTCGCCTCGGTGAGGGTGCCGACCTGCTGCCGGGTTTCTTCAAGCTCCCGCGTAATGCGCTGCAGCTCGTTGGCCTGCACCGATCCTTCGTCGAGCCGCGCCGCGGTTGTCTGGTGCTCTGCCGCCAGCATGCGGTGTGCCTCGTCCAGCTCAGCCTCCAGGGCGGCAAGCCGCGTGAGGCTCTCGGTCGCCTGCGTCTCTGCGGCTTGCGCGCGCGAGTTGGCCGCGCTTGCTTCCTGCGACCACTTTTCGACTTCTTCCGACTTCGCCTTGGAGGTCTCGCTTAACGTCGCGATCTGCTGCCGCGAGTCATCGCGCTCGTGGGTGAGCTGCGCGATCTCATCGTTCTTGCTTGAGAGAGCCGCGGCCAACGCTTCGCGCTCCCTGCGCTCTTCTTCAAGCGAGGTCTTGGTGGCTTCCAGATTGGTATCTGCTGTCGAGGCACGCTGCAGAAGTTCTTCTACGCGTGCCTCGGCCGCTTGCGCACGCACCGTGACCGCGCTCGCTTCCTGCGACCACTTTTCGACTTCTTCAGACTTCGCCTCACCGGCAGCGCTCAAACTTGCAACCTGCTGCCGCGCGCCATCGAGATCCTGAGTAAGCCACTCTATCTTGTCATTTTTGTTCGAGACAACCGCGGCCAATTCCTCATGCGTCCTGCGCTCTTCTTCGAGCGACGCCTTCAAGGCTTCCAGATTGGCATCCGCTGTTGACGCACGCTGCAGGAGTTCCTCCACGCGTGCCTCGGCCGATTGCGCACGCGATGCGGTCGCGCTTGCCTCCCGCGACAACCTTTCGACTTCTTCCGACTTCGCCTGACCGGCAGCGCCCAAACTTGCGATCTGCTGCCGAGCTTCCTCGAGATCCTGAGTGACTCGTGCTATTTCATCATTTTTGCTCGCGACCACCGCGGCCAATTCATCACGCGCCGTGCGTTCGTCCTCGAGCCACGCCTTCGTGGCTTCCAGACTGGCGTCCGCCAACGCCGCCCCCTGCACCAGTTCCTCGACCCGCGCTTCCGCTGCTTGCGCACGCGCTGTAACCGCGCTTGCCTCCTGCGACCACTTTTCGGCTTCTTCCGACTTCGCCTGGCAAGCGTCGCTTAATGTTGCGGCTTCCTGCCGCGCGTCATCGCGCTCCTGGGTCAGCCGCGCGATTTCATCGTTCTTGCCTGAGACGACCGTGGCCAACTCGTCCCGCGCCCTGCGCTCTTCGGCAAGCGATGCCTGCGTGGCCTCCAGATTGGCATCTGCCACCGAGACCCGCTGTGAGAGTTCCTCGCCACGTGTCTCGGCCGCGTCTGCGCGACCGGTCGCAGTCGCGAGCTCCGCTCCGAGGCGTGTGGCGGCACTTTCCGAGGTGTTTAGTGCATCCGTCAGGGCAGAAAGCCGCTCGCGCCCCGCTTCGATTTCGTCAGCGAGCCTTTGAAACTCGGCGAGTGCCTCATCCCGTTCCGCCAGCCCGGCGTCGACACGCTGGCTCATCGCAGTGAGGCGCTGACTGAACGACTTCTCTGCTTCGTCCTGCGAGGTTGTCCAGATCCGCCCCGCGGCGCTCATGATTGTCTCGGCAAGACCCTCCGGCAACCCGGCCTGGACCTGCAAGTCCGGCGTTCTGGGCTGACGCGCATCACGCCACCGTTCCAGCGCCGCCACAATCGCCACCAGCGAACCGCCGCGAGCTTCGGACCAGATCGTCACGGGGGAAACGCGTTTGCCTTCTTCGACCATGCGATCGGCGATGGCAGCGACCAGCTCGTCGGTGATTAACTCTGCGTTTTTGGACATAAGCGCCTCAAAATCAATGTGAGCGGGCGAAAGATCAAGTCGTCAACACCTTACTACGTCCAGCGAAGTCCCCGTTGAAAGGAAAATGACGGGTGCCGCCACGTGGACACAAGGTTGACACTAAGCGACACCCATAACGGACGCGTAAGCCTACTCCCCGGCACGGCCTTGGTGCCGGAAAATACGATCCGCGTGATTTCGTCAGGCGCGCCGATATCCATGTATTGGGTCATCAAGGAGTCTTCAGGAATTGCCCCTCGAGCGTGGAGTCGTTGCCCGCATTGCTCGACGCTCCGCGTCAGCAAACATTTCGCGCAGCCGTTGTCGCTCGTCGTCGCTCAGATGTGAAACCGCAAGCGGCATCGCAAGCACCAGTTGCAGCGTCAGGTCGCCGTGAGAGCCTTTGCGGTCCGCGAGCCCATGTCCACGCAGACGGATCGTGCTTCCCGGCTGCGCGTTCGGCGGAATCGTCACCTGCAGCGCTCGGCCCAGGATCTGCGCTTCGAAGCTGCCGCCGAGCGTGGCCGTCACGAAATCAACCTGAATTTCACTGGCCAGATTCAGCCCGTTGCGACGAAACGCCGAGCCGCACACAATCGCGACCGAGAAGATCGCGTCGCCCGGCGGACCGCCATTCACCCCGGGATGGCCGCCACCTTCAACGACCAGCCGCTGTCCGTCCCACGCACCCGCGGACACCTTGACGGTCTCCGACTTCCGGTAGGTCCCGATGCCCGTGCCGAGACAAATTGAACATCGGTCACCCGCCAGCGGGCGCCCGGTTCCCGCGCAGGCACTGCAGCGCGCGCCTGTGACCGACTGGCCGCTGCCATAGCAGCGCGCGCACTCCGAAGCTCTTTCCTGACATTGGCGACAAGGCCCGTTCACCGCGTAGCACGCTTCGACCTCACCGCCATGGATGGCGGCTTCGAGCGGCACGAAAAGTTCGACCAGGCAGTTCGCACCGCGCATGGACGGCCCGTTGCGGTGCTCGCGCGATGGGGCCTGCTTGTTGCGGTCATCGCTCGATGCCGCCGGACTGGACATCGGCGCCTTACGCTTGCCGACCAGAATCTCGAACGCCTCCTGAATGCGCTTGAATACTGGCTCGACAGTTGATTCACGCCCCTTGTTGCGGTCAGGGTGGTACTTTGCCCTCAGCCGCCGGTATGCGCGTTTGACGTCAGCCGGCGACGCAGTGCCCGGCAGTTCTAGTCGTCTGTAGTATTCGTCGAGGCTCACCCGTTTGCCCGTTTTCCTTCTGATATCGCAAGTCTATCAAGAAGGGAGCGAAGGGACGGTTATCGGTGACGGGGATGCGTCGGTCGTGTTTAGAACGCGGCCTGATCGGCTTGCTGAGCTGCAGTCGCTGATTGTCGCGACTTTACGTGATCTGGCCGACCATTCCTTACCGAATCAACCCGCGAGTCGAGCGAGCAAGAAAATCGTAAAAAGGCTTAACCTCGGCGTGAGCCGTTGCAATCTCAGCGATCTCCGGCTTCACTTCCTCAAGGGTCTTTCCACTCCGGTAAAGCAGCTTGTAGGCGATTCGAATGGCTTGTATTGCCTCCTTGCTAAAGCCGCGGCGTTGTAACCCCGTGGTGTTCACTCCGATCGGTGAAGCGTGATTACCTTGGGCAATGACAAACGGCGGCACATCTTGCGCGACACCAGAACAGCCTCCCACCATAACGTGCGCTCCGATGACGCAGAATTGATGGACCGCGCACATACCGCCGATGATCACGTGATCATCCACGATCACGTGGCCGCCTAGCGTTGCATTGTTTGCCAGAATGCATTGGTCGCCAATTGTGCAATCGTGGGCAACGTGAGCGTTGACCATCAGGAGGTTATCGTTTCCGACCTTGGTGGTGCCGCCGCCCTGGACCGTGCCGCGATGGATCGTGACACTCTCCCGGATTCTGTTGCGATCGCCTACCTCTACGAGAGTCGGCTCTCCGGCGTACTTCAGGTCCTGGTTGTCTTCTCCGATCGTGGCGAATGGGTAGATTATGTTGTCCCGGCCAATGCGGGTATGCCCGCTTACGACGACGTGAGACTTGAGTACGGTGCCCTCGCCAATCTCGACATCGCCGCCAATGCAGCAATAGGGACCAATGCGGACGCGAGCGCCAATGACAGCGCCCTCTTCAATCACTGCGGTCGGATGGATGACAGCCGTTGTATCGATCACAAATGTAGCCTCTCAGGAATGTCAGCGTTGGCCTGTAGTTCAGATCGGGTGCTAGAGCAGCATGCTGCAATTCACCTCTCGGGCCGATTATAAGAGTCTTTGTGGTCATTTCGCTTCTGCGCGCAACGACAACCGTCGCGACTCGCGTTAGTGGCGGACGTAAATCGACTTCAAGCCCACGTCAGCGGCGGGATTGAATTCATTGTCGGAAAGCGTGCCCGCGTGCGTGCCGGCATGGTCGCTCACCGAGTGGGTGTGGGCCTGCGCCGGCGCAGAATCCGGACCGGCAGCCTCGTACGCGATCGTCTCAAGCTGGGTCTCGTCGACCTGTACGACTGATTGCGCGAATGCCGCCGCGGGCAAGGTGATCAGAGCGGCAATTAGTGTGGAGCGAAAAAGTGTGTTCATGGCGACTCTCCTGCGAGACGTTAAGCTTCGATCCGGGTCGGGGACGTGACCCATGAAAGCTATGGTAAGCACGGAGAATTAAGCCAAAATGAGCGACGCGCCCTCATGCGTTTCGCTCAGCGCGGGTGTCAATGTCCATAGTTCCCCGCCGGGGTTATGCGCAGCCGGAGCAGAAGCCAATATCAGACAGCACGTTACGAGGTTAGTATGGCTAGCTCGTACTCGTCAAAGAGACGATAAAGTCAAGAAATGCCCTTGTCCTGGCCGGTACGTGGTGCCGGGATGGATGGTACGCATAGAGCGGGAAGCGCTCATCCGGCCAGTCTGGGAACAGGTTGACGAGCCGTCCCTCCCGGATCAGAGGCTCGGCTCCGAGCAGAAGCATCTGCGCGACGCCTGCGCCGGCCAGACACGCGTTCAGGAGTGCGCTCGGATCATTCACCGTAAGCCGCCCCTTCGTTTCGACAACAAGCTTTTTGCGCTTGCGATGAAACTCCCACGGATACGGCTTTCCGGATTCCGGATTCCGGAATTCGAGACACCTGTGTACACCCCGACCCAGCTCTTGAGGCTCCGCTGGCCGCCCCCGACGATCGAGGTACAAGGGCGATGCGACAGTGACAACCGCGGTTTCAAGGAGCTTTCGCGCAACCAGACTGGATGAGCGAGGTTCGCCAAATCGCAAGGCCAGATCGAAGCCGTCCATGATGAGGTCACCGAGCTGGTCTCGCGCAATTAATTCGAGTTCAAGGTCAGGATGCACATCCATGAATTCGTCGAGTTTCGGGCCCAGAATGATTCGCAAAAAAGCCGGATCAAGATTGATTCGCAGCTTCCCGCGCACTGTCGCGGTGCCGCCTGCCGCGGTTGCGGCAGCTTCCTCCATTCCCCTTAAGTGCGGCATGACCTGCTCGTAGAACCGTCGGCCCTCTTCAGTCAGGGAAACGGCGCGGGTCGTCCGATTGAAGAGCCGTATTTTCAGCCGCCTTTCGAGTCGCGCGATCGCCCGGCTAACCCCGGGTGGCGACATATCCATCAATTCGGACGCCGCTGCGAACGTCCCCGCATCGACGACGGCAGCAAATACGCTGATACCGCTAGAGAGATTCTCGGTGGACGATCTCATAGG
>JBEKNG010000309.1:0-6844 GCA_049523075.1 Paraburkholderia sp. | reverse complement strand
TAATTTCCGCTGTGGCTTCCGGTGCGTTTTCCGGCAGCGCGACAAACGCACGCCACTGATCGAACGCGCGCGTATCGCAGCGTTCTGCGATAAACGCTTCGTTGAGCAGGCCTTCCGTGACGATCACATGCGCAAGCGCATTGACGATCGCGACGTTGGTGCCAGGCCGCAGTTGCAGATGATGTGACGCCTTCACGTGCGGCGTATCGACAATATCGATGCGGCGCGGATCGACCACGATCAGCTTCGCGCCTTCGCGAACGCGGCGCTTCAGACGCGAGCCGAACACCGGATGGCCGTCAGTCGGATTCGCGCCGATCACCATGATGACGTCGGCCTTGTCGACCGAGGCGAAAGTCTGCGTGCCGGCCGATTCGCCGAGCGTGGTCTTCAGACCGTAGCCGGTCGGCGAGTGACATACGCGGGCGCAGGTATCGACGTTGTTATTGCCGAACGCGGCGCGCACGAGCTTCTGCACCAGATACGTTTCTTCGTTGGTGCAGCGCGATGACGTGATGCCGCCGATCGAATCGCGGCCATGTTTAGCCTGAATGCGGCGGAACTCCGAGGCCGCATAGCTGAGCGCTTCTTCCCAACTGACTTCACGCCACGGATCGGTGATCTTCGCGCGGATCATCGGCTTGGTGATACGGTCCTTGTGCGTAGCATAGCCCCACGCAAAGCGGCCCTTCACGCAGGCATGGCCTTCGTTGGCCTGGCCGTTCTTGTTCGGCACCATGCGCACAACCTGGTTGCCCTTCATCTCCGCCTTGAACGAACAGCCGACGCCGCAATACGCGCAGGTCGTCACAACCGAATGCTCAGCCTGGCCGAGCATGATGACGGTCTTTTCCTGCAGCGTCGCGGTAGGGCACGCAGCGACGCACGCGCCGCACGAGACGCACTCCGATTCCATGAACGGCTGGTTTGCACTCGCGGCGACGCGCGACTCGAAACCACGACCGGCGATTGTCAGCGCGAACGTGCCTTGAGTTTCTTCACATGCACGCACGCAGCGATTGCAGACGATGCACTTGGACGGGTCGTAGGTGAAGTACGGATTCGACTCGTCCTTCTTGTCCTTCAGGTGATTCGCGCCGTCGAAGCCATAGCGCACTTCGCGCAGACCCGTCACGCCGGCCATGTCCTGCAGTTCGCAGTCGCCGTTGGCAGGGCAGGTCAGACAGTCGAGCGGGTGATCGGAGATGTACAGCTCCATCACATTGCGGCGCAACGACTGCAGACGGTCGGTTTGCGTGCGCACCTTCATGCCCGCTTCAACGGGCGTCGTGCACGAGGCCGGATAACCGCGCTTGCCTTCGATCTCGACGAGACATAGACGGCAAGAGCCAAACGGTTCGAGCGAATCGGTGGCGCACAGCTTCGGCACGTGCACGCCGGCTTCAATCGCTGCCCGCATCACGGAAGTGCCGGCAGGGACGGAGACCGACTGACCGTCGATTTCGAGCGTCACGTCGACATCCGCGTGGCGCAGTGGCGTGCCGTAGTCGGTATCGTCGAAGGGCGAGCGGGTTTGCGAACTTCTTTGGGCCTGCGCTTGCGACTTGCACGCGCAGTTGCCGGAACCGCAACCGCCAGCGGGGGAATTAAGCACGTCGGACATAGTGGGCTCCATCGTCAGGCCGCCGCCGCTTTGGGCTGGGCGGTGTCGAGACCGAAGTCTTCGGGAAAGTGGTCGAGTGCGGACAGCACCGGGTAGGGCGTCATGCCGCCCATTGCGCAGAGCGAACCGGACACCATCGTGTCGCACAGGTCGCGCAGCAATTGGACTTGCCGCGTCGAAGTATCGCCGTTGCGAATGCGCGCGATGACCTCGACGCCGCGCGTCGAACCGATCCGGCATGGCGTGCATTTGCCGCACGATTCGAGCGCACAGAAATGCATGGCGTATTGGGCGAGCTCAGCGAGATTCGAGGTGTCGTCATGCACCACGATTCCGCCATGACCGACCACTGCGCCGACCGCTGCGTAGGCTTCATAGTCGAGCGGAATGTCCCATTGGCTCTCCGGCAGATAGGTGCCGAGCGGGCCGCCCACCTGCACCGCGCGCGCAGGCCGGCCGCTGGCGGTACCGCCGCCATAGTCGTACAGCAGCTCGCGCAGCGTGACACCGAACGCGAGCTCGACGAGACCGCCTTGCTTCACGTTGCCGGCGAGCTGGAACGGCAACGTGCCACGCGAGCGGCCCATGCCGAAGTCTTTATAAAATGCCGCGCCGCGTGCGAAGATGATCGGCACCGTGGCGAGCGTGATGACATTGTTGATGACGGTTGGCTGACCGAACAGCCCCACTAGCGCCGGCACCGGCGGCTTGGCGCGCACGATGCCGCGCTTGCCTTCGAGCGATTCGAGCAGCGCGGTTTCTTCGCCGCAGACATAGGCGCCCGCGCCTTTGGCGACGGCCAGCTCGAAGCGATGCCCGGAGCCGAGGACGCTGTCGCCGAGCCAGCCGGCGTCGCGGGCGCGACTGATAGCGGTTTCGAGCGTCGCGATCGAATGCGGATACTCGCTGCGCACGTAGATGTAGCCGAGTGTCGCGCCGGTCACGATGCCCGCGATGATCATCCCTTCGATCAGCACATACGGATCGCTCTCCATGATCAGACGGTCGGAGAAGGTGCCGGAATCGCCTTCGTCCGCATTGCAGACGATGTACTTCTGGGCCGCCTTGGCGCCTCGCACCGTGCGCCATTTGATACCGGCTGGGAACGCCGCACCGCCACGGCCGCGCAAGCCTGATTCGATCAGGGCTTCACAGGCGGCGTCGCCATCGGCGGCGAGCGCCCGCTTCAGACCTTCGAGACCGCCGTGGGTGACGTAGTCCTCGATCGACAGGGGATCGGTGAGGCCGATGCGGGCGAAGGTCAGACGCTGCTGCCTTTGCAGATACGGAATCTCGTCGACGACACCCACCTGGCGCGGGTGGTCGCTTCCCTCAGTGAAGCCCGCGTCGAACAAGGAGGCGACGTCTACTGCGTCGACATTCGCATAGCCGACCCGCCCGCGCGGGGTGGCGACCTCGACCAGCGGCTCGAGCCATAGCAATCCGCGCGAGCCGTTGCGGATCAATTCAATGGCGATGCCGCGTTGTGCCGCTTCACGGGTAATCGCGTCGGCCAGCGCGTCAGCGCCGAGTGCCAGCGCAGCGGAATCGCGAGGAACATAAATGCGCGTCATGCCGTTTCCTCCACGCGCTTCGTCGCGGCCGCAAGCAGTGCGTCGAACTTCTCGGGCGTGACCTTCGCGTGCAGCGTGCCGTTGATCGTCAACGCCGGCGACAGCGCGCACTGACCGAGGCAGTACACCGATTCGAGACTGACGGCTGCGCTTTCCGCGTGTTGATGTTCGCCGCCGAAGTGGCAACCGGTGCGCGCCTCGATGTGCTGCGCCAGTGCCTCCGTGCCCATGCTGCGGCAGGCTTCGGCGCGGCAGAGTTGCACGGTGACCGGCGCCGCGGGATGAGTGCGAAAATGGTGATAATAGGTGATTACGCCGTGGACTTCCGCGCGTGACAGGTTCATCGCCCGGCCGAGCGGTGCCACCGTATCCGGCGGCACAAAGCCGAGTTCGTCCTGAATGGCATGCAGTACAGCAAGTAAAGACCGGCCTGGCTGCGCATGACGCTGCACTAGTTGCTCAGGCGCGATCGCGTTGGAATCGTGCAAAGTAGGGCTCCTCGAAGGTCAAATATGCACTTGTAATTCATAAACTATGCACATAAGCTTCGTACGTTTGGTAGGTTTAGAGGAACGATAGGCGGGTGACGCCCCTTTCGCAATAGGAAGCAACTCAGCATATATGGTCAGGATCGAATGCCACGCACAGCTGGTTGTGCGCGACCCGGACGGCCGCGAAGCCAGCCTGACGGACGTCGTGCAGCTTTTGGCGCTCGTCGACGAAACGGGCAGCATTGCCCAGGCGGCGACGCGTAAGGGTTTATCCTACCGTCATGCATGGGGCTTGCTGCGCAGCATCGAGGAGCGGCTAGGCGGTCCGTTGATTGCCAAAGAGCGCGGGCGCGGTTCGGTGCTGTCGGAACTCGGACAGGCCGTATTGCGCGCGCAGCGTCTGTGCAGCGAGCGGCTCGATGGCAACATGCGGGCGCTAGCGAGCGAGGTGGCGAGCGACCTGAACCGATGGCTCGCGCCGCCCGCCGACGATGTACGGATTCACGCTTCGCACGGCTACGCGGTGGCCGCGCTGGTCACAGCGCTGGTGGCCGATGAAGTGCCCGTCGACATCAAGTATCGCGACAGCGCGGATGCGGTCACCGCATTGGCGCGAGGCGAGTGCGATCTGGCCGGCTTTCACCTGCCGCGTGGCGAATTTCGCGATGCCTGTGCAAATACCTACCGGCGCTGGCTCGACCCCGAGCGACATGTGCTGCTCCACCTCACGCAGCGCAAGCAGGGCCTGTTTCTGTCAAAGGGCAATCCGAAGCAGATCAGCGACCTGCGCGATCTCTCGCGCGACGACATCCGCTTCGTGAACCGGCAGCCGGGGTCCGGCACGCGGATGCTGCTCGATCTGGCGCTGCGTCGCGTGGGCGTCGATCCGGATCGGGTCAACGGTTATGCATCGACGGAACTGACGCATTCGGCGATTGCTGCGTTTGTCGCGAGTGGCATGGCCGATGTGGGATTTGGCGTGGAGCCGGCCGCGCATCATTTCGGGCTCGATTTCGTGCCGATCGTCGATGAGGACTATTACTTCGCGTGCGACCGGGCGGCGCTGGAGCGCGCGCCGCTTGCCACTGTCATCGACATGCTGCGCAGCGAAGCATTCAAGAGCGGCGTGGCCCGGCTGGAGGGCTACAATCCACAGGACTGCGGCACGCTGCTGGAGCTCGAAGAAGGACTCGGTCTGGCTTCGGGTAAGCGCCTGTAACAACCGGGCGGGGCCTGCCGCTGTGGCGGGGCACGGTATGCGATACTCTGTAGCCTTCTGATTTAGCCTCAACTGCGCGGCACACCGCGCCGGATCGACATGAACGTTCTTCTCAAAGCCTGTGCCGTGGCCGCTACGGCAGGCGCGTTGTTCGCCACAGTCTCCATTGCTTTTGCGCAGAATTCGCCGGGCGTCCCTGGCGGGATCCTGGACGACGAATTCCATCTGCAGGAGCATCCGCAACTGCCGTTCGCGGCATCGGCGCCGTCGAACAAGTACCAGTCCGACAAGAAGTCCGCGATGCGCAAAAAGGGCGACAACGGTGATCCGGACGGTTGCAATCTGCAGTGCCCGCAGGATCAGTAACCCGGTATGGCGCGGCATGTTGGTCCGCGCTTTCACAGCGCCCTGACGGGCTTTGCTTCGCAAGAACTGCCGGCTAGTGCGCGACTAGCGGATCGAGCCCATCTTTTCAAAGAGCTGAATCTGGATAGACGCCACTCGCGCTGTCCGGATACGCCACCGACTTTGCATCCAGCAAGGTCTTCCTGAACACTTCCACACTGCTGATGTCGGGCTTGGGTTCAGCCGGCGCACGCGAAAGCAACGGGCAACAAAAAACCCCGAAAGCCTGACGCTGTCGGGGTTTTTAGCAAAACATTACTGCTATTTGCAGGGTGTTTGGTGGAGGCGGCGCTGCCAGAAATCGATCCTGCACATTCCGGATGCTTCAGTAATATCCTTTTAATATCAAAGACCTGTGCATCGTTTCCGTCCGCCGTAGTCTACAATGTTCCGACCCAATCCGGTGCTTCGTGATGGGCTGAAAATGTCACTTACAGACAGGCAAGCAAGAACCCTCAGACATGGCGACAAGCCGGTTTTCGATGGGAAGGTCACTGGGCGCATGCTGACGACAAAGAGGGGTGCGAAGAGGTCGCTGCGTTTCACGTCGCCGCTTTCGGGTAGGCGGAGCGATGCGGGGCTTGGCACTTACCCGGAAACGTCGATAGCAGAAGCCCGGGAGAAGGCTTTGGCGATGCGTAAGGTTATCGACGGCGGCGGCGACCCTATCGAGCGGCGCAACCATGAACAGCGAGCGACGGCTCTCGCGGCCATAGTCTTTACTTTCGAAAAAGCGGCGCGCAAGGTACACGAAGAACTCAAGCCAAGCTGGCGAAACGCAGAGCAGGTTGCAGTTCCCCCTGCGTGCCGTGACTGGCGCGGTAGTAGCATGAATCATTCAGACAGGCGACTGGCGGGCGTCGTTCGATTGCAGGCACGCGCCAGTGGACACCTACTGTAAATAGCCTGGAATTTTCGCTTTGCACTCCTGTAGCGCCCCGGTGTTACGGTCGACAACCCCAAACCGGTATTTGCAGTAGTCAGCAAAGTGCGCACGATCGATCTGCGGCAATTGGTCGATCGGCTCGTCATCCCCCTCATTGGCAAACGGGTCGTAGAACTTTGTCTGCAAAGTCGGGTATCGCTTCAGGAAGAACGTGATTTGCGTCTCGTGATCGAGATACGAATTGACATAACCTGTGTAGGCGACTGTCACGATAACGATGCCTGTACCGACAATTGCCGCCAGCCATTTCCGTGGCGCATTCATGGTGAACTCAGCCGAGTCAATTTCCGCAGTTCTTTGACGAGCGTCAAGCCAACGTTGCCTGGGCAAATCTTGCCCTCACCCAATTGGCCAGGGAACTCACGGTGACCACCAAGCGTATCAATGTAAAAGAACTCTCGCAAAATGGCGATGAATGCTTCCAGCGATTGCTTCTGCTTTTCGGGCACAAGCGGCCGCTCGTTGAAGCCGATGGCATCGAAAAGCTTACGGACCATCGTGACGCCATCACGACCTTCGTCCGGGGCCGCCAGGTTCTCTAGCAACACAATACCGATAACCCCCGTGTTGTAGTTGTGCACATTC
>JBEKNG010000308.1:0-6860 GCA_049523075.1 Paraburkholderia sp. | reverse complement strand
AGCATTGAGCGATGTGCCGGCCGCGGCGTATCGCTATCTCACGCAGCACGGCTTGCCGGTGCAGGCAATTGCCTGGCAAACGCTGCAGGATCTCAGTTGGGCCGGCGCCGGTCTGAATGTCGAATTCCGCAAGCCCGAAGATCTTGACATGGTCGGCATCACGGGCTGTTTTTGCGCGACGGCGGAGACCGGCACGCTGGTGCTGTTGTCCGGGCCTGAAACCTATGCGTCCGCGGGTCTGCTGCCCGAGACGCATATCGCCATTGTGCCGGCTTCGCGTATCGTCGCCGGTCATGAAGAGGCATTCGAACTGATCCGCACTGAACGCGGCGAGCTGCCGCGTGCGGTCAACTTCGTGTCGGGCCCATCGCGCACCGGCGATATCGAGCAAACCATCGTGCTCGGCGCACATGGGCCGTATCGGGTACATGCGATTGTTGTGCGCGGTGCGTGAGCGGGTTATGTGGGCGGATTTGTCCATACGCTGTGTGCCCCGTCCGCTTCTGATACGCGCCTCGCTTAGCCAGGAAAACAAAGGGATTCTTCGAATATGACGCGACATGTCGGATGGACGAGCATGGGGCTCGCCGCCGCACTCGCACTATGGTCTCAACTGGCGTCGGCCGCTACGCTGGACGGCGCGATCCTGTCGGCATGGTGGGGCTTGCCCTTTGCCGGCGTGCTGTTGTCGATCGCGGTGTTTCCGCTCATCGCGCCGACTCTCTGGCATCACCATTTCGGCAAGATCGCCGCGGTATGGGCGATCCTGTTCCTCGTGCCGTTCGCCGTCACGTTCGGCGCGGGCGTCGCGTTCGGCACATTCGTTCACGCGATGCTCGAAGAGTATGTGCCGTTCATCGTATTGCTGACCGCGCTCTATACCGTGGCGGGCGGTATCTGCGTGCGCGGTAACCTGCACGGCACGCCGCGCATGAATACGGCGATCATCGCCCTGGGCACGGTACTCGCGAGCATCATGGGCACGACCGGCGCAGCCATGCTGCTGATCCGGCCGCTGCTGCGCGCCAACGACAATCGCAAGCATGTCGTGCACGTCGTCGTGTTCTTTATCTTTCTGGTCGCCAATGCGGGCGGCTCGCTGTCGCCGCTCGGCGACCCACCGCTTTTTCTCGGCTTTCTCAATGGCGTGAGCTTCTTCTGGACCACCACGCATCTGGCGTTGCCGATGCTGTTCGTCTGCGGCGTGCTGCTTGTGACGTTTTACGCGCTCGATTCGTACTATTACCATCGCCGTGAAGAGGAGCGCTCGCCGTTTCTCGATCCGACGTCCGACGCGCCGCTTTTGGGCATCGACGGTAAGATCAACTTCGTGCTGCTCGGATTGGTGATCGCTCTCGTGCTGATGAGCGGGCTGTGGAAGCCGGGCATTGAATTCGACGTGTTCGGCACGCACGTCGCGTTGCAGAATGCGGCGCGCGATGTAGCGCTGATCGGCGTCACGCTGCTGTCGCTGGCCGTGACGCCACGAGCGGCGCGCGCCGGTAATGCCTTCAACTGGGCGCCGATCGAAGAGGTGGCAAAGCTGTTCGCCGGCATCTTCGTGACGATTGCGCCGGTCATCACGATTTTGCGGGCCGGTGACGCGGGTGCTTTCGCGGGCATCGTGCATCTGGTCAACGACGCCTCCGGCCAGCCGCATGATGCGATGTATTTCTGGGCGACGGGTTTGCTTTCGTCGTTTCTCGACAACGCGCCGACCTACCTGGTGTTTTTCAATCTCGCCGGCGGCGACGCGCAGACCTTGATGACGCAGGGTGCCACCACGCTGGCTGCGATCTCTGCCGGCGCGGTATTCATGGGCGCGAACAGTTATATCGGCAATGCGCCAAACTTCATGGTGAAGGCGATCGCGGAGTCTCGCGGCGTGCGCATGCCGAGCTTTTTTGCTTATCTGGGGTGGTCGGTCGCGATACTGGTACCGGTGTTTCTCGTGACGACCTGGTTGTTCTTTTAGCGGTTGATGATGCCGGGACCGCTGACGGTTCCGTCGCGTTATTCGGAGAATTGCAATGCAGAAGATCCTTGTTGCCCGTCCGATTTTTCCGGACGTAATCGAACGCCTCAAACAGTATTTCGAGGTTGACTGGAACAACGGCGAGGTCCTCTCCGCCGAAGAACTGACGCGCCGCCTCGCCGACAGGGATGGCGCGCTGACCGCCGGCGACCCCGTCGGCGCTGCTGTGCTCGCGGCGGCGCCGCGGCTGCGGGTGGTGTCGAACATGGCGGTTGGCTACAACAATTTCGACATGGCTGCGTTCAACGCGGCGAACGTCCTCGGCACCAATACGCCGGACGTGCTGAACGAATCGACCGCCGATTTCGGCTGGGCGTTGATGATGGCAGCGGCGCGCCGTGTCACCGAGTCCGAACACTGGCTGCGCGCCGGCAAGTGGCAGAAGTGGGCGTACGACGGCTTTCTCGGTAGCGACGTGTATGGCTCGACGCTCGGTGTGATCGGCATGGGCCGCATCGGCCAGGCGCTGGCGCGCCGCGCCCGCGGCTTCAACATGCAGGTGATCTATCACAACCGTTCGCGGGTCGCGCCTGAGATCGAAGCCGAACTGAACGCGCAGTACGTGTCGAAAGCAGAGTTGCTGAAGCGGGCCGATCACGTCGTGCTCGTGTTGCCTTATACCAAAGACAACCATCACACGATCGGCGCAGCGGAACTCGCGCAGATGAAGCCGACCGCGACGCTCACCAACATCGCGCGTGGCGGCATCGTCGACGATGCGGCGCTGGCTGAAGCGTTGCGGGCGAAGCGTATCGCCGCGGCGGGGCTCGATGTTTATGAGGGCGAGCCGAGCCTCAATCCAGCGTTGCTCACCGTGCCGAACGTCGTGTTGACACCGCATATCGCGAGCGCCACCGAATCGACCCGGCGGGCGATGGCTAATCTCGCCGCAGACAATCTGATCGCAGGGCTCGGCGAGGGTCCGAATGCGGGACGCCCGGCGAGCCCGGTCAATCCCGAAGTGATCGGCAAGGCACGCGCATGACGATGATTTTGCTCGCGGCGGTCGTAGTGCTGGCGGTCGCCCTGGTGATCGCCATGCTGATATTGATGCGTGGCGGCCGCCACGGCAATCTGGAGGCGCAGCTCGACGATTTGGGCGACCACATCGGCTCTACTGCAGAAGGGCAGACTCGCGCGTTCGAGCGGCTCGAGCGCGAGTTGCGCAGCGAGATTGTCGAAACCGCCCGCGTCTCGCGTGCCGAACTGAACGGCGGCTTCTCGCAGTTTCAACAGACGCTCGCCGCGCAGTTCACCAGCATGACGACGCTGCAGAACGGCAAAATTGATAGCTTCGCCCAACAGCTTGTGAAGCTGACCGAAACGAATGCGCAGCAGCTCGAGGCGACCCGCCACAGCTTGCAACAGCAGGCGCAACAGGCGCGCGACGAGCAGGGCGTGGCGCTGCGGCGCTTCGGCGAGACGTTGACCTTGCAACTGGGGCAACTGACGGAGTCGAACGACCGCCGCTTCGCCGAAGTACGCGCGACGATCGAACAGCGTCTGAAGGACATCGAGGCCAACAACTCGGCCAAGCTCGAGGAGATGCGCCGCACGGTGGACGAGAAGCTGCATGCCACGCTCGAACAGCGCCTGGGTGAATCGTTCAAGCAGGTGTCGGAGCGCCTCGAGCAGGTGCATCGCGGGCTAGGTGAAATGCAGACGTTGGCCGCAGGTGTGGGCGATCTGAAGAAAGTCTTGACCAACGTCAAGACGCGCGGCACGTGGGGCGAGGTGCAACTCGAAGCCTTGCTCGAACAGTTGCTGACGCCGGATCAGTATGCGAAGAACGTCGCGACTGTTCCGAAGAGCGGCGATCGGGTCGAATTTGCTATCAAGCTGCCGGGCCGCCAGGACCCGGATGGCACCGCGGTGCCGGTGTGGCTGCCGATCGATGCCAAATTCCCGCGCGAGGACTACGAGCGCCTGATCGATGCCCAGGAGCGGGCCGATCCGGCGGCTGTCGAAGAAGCGTCGCGCGCGCTGGAGGGACGTATTCGCGCCGAGGCCCGCGCGATTGCGGCGAAATACGTGTCGCCGCCGCACACGACCGATTTCGCGCTGCTGTTCCTGCCGACCGAAGGACTCTATGCAGAGATCCTCCGCCGGCCGGGGCTCACGGATATGCTGCAGCGTGACTACCGCGTGACGATCGCCGGGCCGACCACGCTCACCGCATTGCTCAACAGTTTGCAGATGGGCTTCCGCACGCTCGCCATCGAGAAGCGTTCGAGCGAAGTCTGGCAGGTGCTCGGCGCGGTGAAGACCGAATTCGGCAAGTTTGGCGATGTGCTGGCGAAAACGAAGTTGCAGCTCGAAACGGTGACCCGTTCGATCGAAGCCGCAGAGACGCGCACCCGCATGATGAACCGCAAGCTGCGCGATGTCGAAGCGCTGCCCGGCGATCAAGCGAGTGGTTTGCTTGGGGACGCGCTACTCGGCGCGGACGCGGACGAATAGCGCGAGGACGCACGCCCGCAAGTGCAGGCGGGACCCTCTCAGCCTGCCCTCACCCGGCGTTCACTGACGTCGTGCCGGCCAGTTTTTCCAGCGCTTCACCCGTGATGCGCACGACCCGCCAATCGGACAGGACAGTCGCCCCCATCTTCTCGTAGAAGTCGATGGCCGGCTGGTTCCAGTCGAGCACCGTCCACTCGAAGCGGCCGCATTGTCGCTCCACTGCCAACGCCGCGAGTTCCTTCAGCATCCGGGTGCCGAGACCGCTGCCGCGCTGTGCGGGCTGCACGTACAGGTCTTCGAGATAGAGTCCGCGCCGACCCAGGAAGGTCGAGAAATTATGGAAGAACAGCGCATAAGCGACGACGCGACCGTCTTCTTCCTCGGCCACGATGGCTTCCGACGACGGCCGCGCGCCGAACAGCGCATCATGCACGCCGGCTTCGGTGGCGACGAACAGATGAGTGAGCTTTTCGAACTCGGCCAGCTCGAGCATTAGCGAAAAGATGGCGCCGACGTCGGCGGGCGTGGCGGTACGGATCGTTGCGGTCATTACGCTTCCTCGGGTACGTCGCTCAACTGGATCTCGATGCCACCGAAACGCGAGGCCACCCAGTTATAGGCATGGCAGGCAATCCACAGCAACACGAAACCGAGGATCGCATTCAGCAACAGCGCGCTGAACACGGTGCTCAGTTCGACTGAACCGTAGCGGATAAAGGCGACCAGTACGCCGAGCAGCACGATAGGTACGCTGAAGGTCAGATACACCAGGATCAGCGCCTTGGCGGTCTGTCCCGGCGCGATGAAAGATATCTGTTTTTTCATTTAGGTCAAACCCGTTGGTCTTGATGAGGGTAGGGGGTAAGGGTTGGGAGGAGGCAGCCGGTGGGCGCTTCAGATCAGGCCGTCGAACAGCATGATGTCGACGTTCTCGCCGGAGGCGACGTCAGCGCGCTCGTGCTCGAGCACGATAAAGCAATTGGCTTCGCTCATCGAGCTGAGCACGCCGGAGCTTTGCGAGCCGGTTGGCGTGACATGCCATTGGCCGCGGGCGTCGCGTTCGGCGACGCCGCGTTGATACTCGGTGCGGCCTGCGCGCTTGCGGATAACCTCGCGGCTGGCCGCCTGCAGAAGCGCGACCGGTTGCTGCGCGGCGCCGGACATGACCAGCAACGCTTCGCGCACGATCTGGTAGAACGTCACCATCACGGCGACCGGATTACCGGGCAGACCGAAGAACAGTGCGGGCAGGCCGAGGCCAGGCCGTTCGCCCGACCAGACCCGGCCGAACGCTAGCGGGCGCCCTGGGCGCATCGCGAGACTCCAGAACGCGACGTCGCCGAAGGTCTGCAACAACTGCTGGGTGAAATCCGCTTCGCCGACTGAAACGCCGCCCGAGGTCAGGACCACATCGGCGCTGGCCGCGGCGCTGCGGAGCGCGGCTTCGAGCGCGACGGGCTGATCCCGCACGACGCCGAGGTCGAGCGTATCGATATTCATGCGGCGTAGCATCGCAAACAGCGTATGACGATTGCTGTCGTACACGCAGCCTGGTTCGAGCGGCTCGCCGAGCGAACGCAGTTCGTCGCCGGTCGAAAAGAACGCGACCCGCAGACGCCGCCGCACCGGCACTTCGCCGATGCCGAGCGAAGCGATCAAACCGAGGTCCGATGCGCGCAGAATGCGGCCGGCACGCAAGGCTGCGCTGCCGCGGGCGAGATCCTCACCGGCGAGGCGCCGGTTGGCGCCCCCACGCACGGCGGAGACGGGAAACTGGATCGTATCGCCACTGCGCGAAACCAGTTCCTGCGGCACGACCGTATCGCAACCGGCCGGGATGCAGGCGCCTGTCATGACCCGGACACACTGCGTGACCGCCACGGCGCCGCCAAATGGATGACCCGCCAAGGCCCTGCCGGCAACCGTGAGTTCGACCGTGGCCGCCGGATTCGCGAGCGCGGCGCTCTGGAATGCGTAGCCGTCCATGGCCGAGTTGTCGTGCGCGGGCACGTCGCCTGGCGAGACGATGTCTTCGGCCAGCACACGGTCGAGCGCGTCGTGCAGCGGCACGCGTTCAATGGCGGTGACTGGGGTGGCCCACTGCCGCACGATTGCCTGCGCGGCCGTTACCGGCAATGCATGAGGATCGTACTGGGCGACGCAACTGGAAAATTCGTTAAGCGTGGTCATGAATGGAGGAGCGTCGCGACCGGATAGGGTCGGCCGGGCCCGGTTGGCCGGACGCGGATCCGGTGGCCGCCATGCGGCCGGAGCAGGATGACTGCGGCGGCCTCCGGGACGTCTCAGTGACGCTCGAGGTCGGCGAGTTCTTGCAAAGAGTTGATATTGTAAAACGCGCGCTCAT
>JBEKNG010000307.1:0-6866 GCA_049523075.1 Paraburkholderia sp. | reverse complement strand
ATGAACCAGGGGTGATTCGGATGTGGGCCGGACGCGTCGGGTGGCCGGCGTGCTTCGCTAAACCCTTTGCGCTTCTGGCGCGTGTAGATTAAATTGTGCATCGCTGCCGCGATTCAACGTTTGCGCAGCGCGACCCGGCGCGACAAAGTAGAACCGGGCGCGTTGGCGGACTTCGCGGCTCGCTGGCTGGTGCGTCGCAATGCGATGGCCCTGGCCGGCATCTCTCGCCTCTCGCACACCGCGTCGAAGCCCCAATCGGCCGTGGCCCAGCCGCGCGTATGCGCGCGCCGCAACGGCCGCCTGAAGTCGTAACGAAGCCGCTTGCTAGACGCGGTCATAACCGAAGTAAATAGGAGAAATCATGAAATCGGTCGATTTTCTGAAGGCGCTGGGTGGTGTGGTGGCGGTGGTTATCGCGTGCAACACGTACGCACAGTCAAGCGATGCAACGGCTGCAACGGCCGCTCCGAGTGCCAAGACGGTCAAGAAAGAGAACCGTCAACTGGGTCGCAAAGTGCGCGGCGCGCTGGCCAAGGCTCAGGGTATCGACGTGTCGAGCATCTCCGTGCGCGCTCGCGGCGGCGCAGTGACACTGACGGGTTCGGTGCCTGATCAAAGCCAGATCGACAAGGCCGGCGACGTCGCCAAGGGTGTCGACGGCGTAACGTCGGTGTCGAACAAGCTGACGGTGGTGCTGCCGAACGGTGGTGGCAACTAACTGACGGAAGCCGCGCGTCATCGTCGCGGCCGGGCTGACCTGCCGTGGCGCGCGCGCCGCAGCAACCGGCGCCGGTCTACAGACGAGCAAGGCTCCTGCGGGTCCCGGCTCCGGTGTCCTGACCATCACAAGCGCCAGGTTTGGGGACGCTTGATGTTGCCCAAAACGGGCCCCGGCGATTCGCCGGGGCCCGTTTTGTTTTTGGCCAGACCCGACGCTGCGGGTAGCGTCGCGAAGCTGGCCGATGCGAGCTATATGTGTTGTGCGTTGTGACACACAAATTTCCCTGGTTGAGGCGTACTGTGAAGGCTGGGAACCGGAGTGAACCCGGAGTGAACCGAGATGGACACGATCTTTCAGCGTTACACGGACCTGCCGATCGGCGATCGGGCCGCCTTCGAACTGGTGTGCGCGCGGCACGGCTTCGCGCCGGCGCACTTTGAAATCACCGGGTCGCCCGACCCGGACGATGTCAACCATCTGCGCCGCCTAGTGACGGTGCGGCGCGGCGGGTGGGCGCAGTCTTATCGTGCCGACGCCGCGGGCTATTGGGTGCGGCAGTTCGAAACCGACCTGACTTGCCGGTTCTTCAAATAGCGCGCTGCCGCAGGTTGGCCGCGAACTGTGGCCGCAAAGGCCGGATTCCCAGGACGGGCCGCCTTGGGGGCAGTATGGAGCGGTTGGCGCGGACGCCCAGCCTGGGCGTCAGGCGTCAGGACGTCACCAGTTTCACGCCGACCAGCGTTAGCGTGGCGGCGAGGATATTGCGCAGCAGCGCATCAGGCGCGCGCGCGGACAGGTAACTGCCGATCGCAATGCCCGGCAGTGAGCCCACCAGCAGAGACAGCAGCATCGACCAGTCGATCGAGCCGAGCAGCCAGTGGCCGGCGCCGGCGAGCAGCGTGAGCGGCACGGCATGGGCGATGTCCGACCCGACGATGCGCGTGGTAGGCAGCCGCGGGTACAGCAGCAACAGCACCGTCACGCCGATCGCCCCCGCGCCCACCGAAGTCAGCGACACCAACACCCCTAGCACCGCCCCGGTCAGCACGGTCAGGCCGAGCGTGCGGCCCTGGGTGAGCGAGCTTTGACGGCCCGCGCCGAGTTTGGCGAGTTGCGGCCGGAACACCAGCGCCAACGAGGTAATCAGCAAGGCCGCGCCGAGCACGATCTGGATCAGCCGGCTTGCGCCCGGCGAATCCATTCCGTAGCGGTGCAGCAGGATCAGCGTCACGGTGGCGGCGGGGACGCTACCGGCGGCAAGCCGGGTGGTCACCTGCCAGTCCACCGACCCCTTCAGCCCGTGCACCAGCGTGCCGGTCGCCTTGGTGGCGGCCGCGTACAGCAGATCGGTGCCGACTGCGGTGGCGGGGTGGACGTTGAACAGCAGGACCAGGATGGGCGTCATCAGCGAGCCGCCGCCGACGCCTGTCAGGCCGACGAGAAAACCGACAAACAGGCCGGAGAATGCATACAGGGGTTCGATGTGGGGGAGTGCCATGGAGCGGACCGTGGTCGGTCGTATGGGGTTGCAAACCGCGCTCGACGCCGACGCGTCCCACGACGAACGTGGGATCAGCGGCGCGAACTGGCGCGGCAAAGCCGCTATTGTCGCAAAACTGACGCGTCAGCGTGTCCTATCCGTGCATGGGGGCCGCCATGGCGCCGATCTCCAACGGGGGATACCTGCTCATAAGGAGTCCATGCGAAATGAACCACAGCGCGGACGATCAGGGATGGCTGCAAATGATGGCCTCGCTCACTCCAAGGCAGTGCGGCCAACACTAACCAGTCGGTTTCGGCGGCTGCGATCGCACGCCTGGAAAGGAGAGAACCTGCTCACCCAAAGGCGGATGCCCTTGACTGCTGGACAGCGCGGCTGACCGTCATTGAATGTTTTCGCGTGTGGCGCCCGTTTTTGCCGCTCGCCACACGCACTACCGAACTGCGATTCGCCGCGGTCTTTATCGACCTTGGCTTAATGCTTCTTCGTAGTCGTCGATGAAGCCGGCGTCACCCGAATGGGCGGCGCGCCCGAGGGTGAAGTGGCGGGAGCGGACTTCTTGTCCTGCTTCGGTTTCTTGACTTCACGATTGCTGCGCATTTGACCTTTTGCCATGACAGGACTCCCTTTTGCATGTGCGCCCGGCGAAATGACCGAGCCTCCACTCAGTGTGCGCTGAATTGTCTGAGTTGTCGCGCAACATTTGCGCCAGGCGCTGGAATCAGATCGGATACGTGGTTCATCCCACCTTATTGCGCAGTATTCAGGCATTAACGCACACGAATATCCTTCATCCGCCACTTGGCTGAAATCGCCGATTGATCTTTGTGCGCGAGCAAGTCATATTGCGCTTAGCCCGCTTATCCGTGCGCGGGCGCGCCGCGATAGCAAACGAGATTATCGATAACACCAGTCGCGCCAGACGCAGTGGGTCACGCGTGCCGCACTCAAAAGGCGGACGTGTCTGTTCTCGCAACGTGAGTGGCGGTTCGGCCAATGCTTAGCGAAATCACTTCCAATCATTCCGATTCGATACAGTGCCGGCACTGCGGTGTAACCTTAGCCGCCCGTTTGCTGTCCTGTCCTTCATGTGGTGCCAACCAGGCCGACTCGCTCGACCCGCTCGGTTGGTATCCGCCGACTTCCTCGTCGGCGAAAGGCCGCCTTCCTCCGCCCCGTTCCCCGATCGCACCGCAACTCGCCGCGCCCGCTGCGTGGACCACGCTCGCCGGGGCTGAGGACGACCGGTTCTACGCGAAGCATGATCCATGGGGTGGGTCGAGCCGATCGCGCGTGGTGCCGGTTTTGGTGGCGCTACTGCTGGCGTTGCTGGTTCTTGCGGTAGCGGGGTACTTCGTCTTGCGGCCCAGTAGCGAGGTGGGCAAAGTTGCTCCGAAAGCGGTGTTCGGGTCGGTCACGGCCCAGACGGCGGGGCAGGGCGCGGCTCAGACGGCGGGGCAGGTCGCGGCCGTTCCTGCTCCGGCGTCCGCGGCTGTTGCTGGTCCCGCTCCTTCAGCCACGGTCACGGGTGCTGTTGTTGTGAAACCCAGTGCGTCTGCGCCGCTGGTGGCAAAACAGGCTGAGCCCGCTGTCAGCGCGCCTGAGCGGGTTGTTCCGACTCCGACTGGGCAGCGTTCAAGCGAACCGGCGATAGTGGCGCGCGGCTCCAACGCTGAGGTTGCCGGCTCGCAGAGTTCAACCGCGCCAAACTCGGTCTCGCGTCCTTCGATCGCGCCGGGCACTGTCGTGCAGGCTCCGGCGGCCCAACCCTTGGCCGCACGAAAATCAACCGCACAAACCGCTCAGATCTCAACCCCGTCCGCGCCGAAGCCATCCATCGTCGCCAGGCGTGCCGAAACACTCGCGGCTGTGCCTCATCGTGCAACGTCTCCGGCGCCCGAAACGAAACGCGATGTCACGGGCAAACTGGATCAGGCGCGCCCGGATGTATCGAGGAATCTGCAAATTGCCCACGCAATGCTGCAAAGGGACAACCTGTCCGCAGCTGAGTCCCGCGTCGCGGCGATCCTCGCGGTACAGCCGAACAATCGTGACGCACTCAGCATGCGCGAAGACCTGAGCGCACGCCAACAGCAACGCGACGCCGCGCTCGATACCGCGCGCGGCTGTGAATACATGGGACGTTGGACCTGTGCCTGGCACAATGCCGGCAACGCGTTAGTGATCGATTCCAGCAGCGAGGAGGCGAAGCGCATCGTTGCTGAGGCGATGCATGAGGCACAGTCGCGGAGCGTGCGGGTGGCCGCACCCGTCACCGAACCGCCACACGAGCCTCTGCCTCATCATTGAACGGGTTGACTACACATCGTTGCGAGCGCAGCAGGTCGAGCAGGAAGACTGTGCATAATGTCCCGGTCCGCGCCGGGCTTCCCGCTTGATGGCTGCTCTTTAGGGCCTCTGTTCTTGCGGCTCATCCGCGGGCTTCTCAGGCAACGGCTGGTCGAGACCCGGTTCGACGGGCGTGGGAATGGCATCGCCAATCGGTTTCGAGACCGGCGGCGTAGGTTCATCAGCGGGCAGGTTCGGGGGCTGGTGTGGATCGTGGGGTGCGCTCATCACGTTGCTCTCCCTAACAGGAGTGGAGGTACAGAGTGGGCAGCAATCCCCATTCCACCGTCCCCCAGCAACGTGACAGGCCGGATCTCGGCGTGTCTGCCCAAGGTCTGCCGGACCTCGGCCGAACCGCATGCTAGTCCGTTTTCTGCGCAACCTGCAATTCGCCCCACATCACGAGGATCTTCTGAATGCTTCGCGCGTAGGCGTCGCGCAGCCGCGGCGACTCCGAGTGGTACGCACCGATCGCGCGCCACGTGTTTCCGTATTTCACCATCTTCTGCTTGAGCAGCCATGCCGCCACGTAAACGTTGACGCAAGGATCGGTGAGGGCGCGGTGCGGCACGCCCTGGCGGGCCAGATCGCCGAAATGGATGGAGTTGATCTGCAACTGGCCGACGTCGATCGAGCCGTTCGCGTTCCGGTTGATTGCGCTCGCGTCGCCCTTCGTTTCGAACCATGCCACGGCGCGCAGCACAGAAGGATTGACGCCCTGGTATGCGGCGGCCTGATTAAAGCAATCCTCCGCATGCGCGGCACCGCAGAACAGCGACAGCACGAGTGCCGCGTACGCACGCCGTAGGACATGACTGGCATCAGTGGCGTGGCGGCGCACAGCCGTCACAGCGACAGGTTTTTCGATCGACACGGCTCAGGCCTCCGCGTGCTGGCGATGAGTGATGGAGCCCGGTGTGGCGTGGGCGTTGTCCGGAGTACTCGGGAATGACGGTTAATGCTGGCGCACCGGTTACTGGCGCACTGGTGTGCTGACGCTACCTGGCGAGAGCGAGATCGAGCTGCTTTTCGATGTTGCCGAGGTACGCATGCGATGCGTCCGACACGACGAGACGCGCTGCCGGGAGCGCCCATTTTTGGCTCTGGGCACGCGCCTTCTTTTTCCTCGCCGACG
This sequence comes from Paraburkholderia sp., assembly GCA_049523075.1. Lineage (GTDB taxonomy): Bacteria > Pseudomonadota > Gammaproteobacteria > Burkholderiales > Burkholderiaceae > Paraburkholderia. The sequence goes on along the minus strand of JBEKNG010000307.1, from coordinate 1,160 downwards.
GCCTGGCCGGCGGTTCGTCATCGTCATCGGTCGCCGGCGGCAGCATGGCGAGGCTCGGCAGCGGCGGATACACCTTGTCTGCCGCGGCAGGCGTGGCCGGGACGGCCGCGGCAGCCACAGGCTGTGCCTCGCTGCCCTGGCCCGCGAACGCGGACATAGCCAGCAGCAGGCCCGTCGCCAGTACGGTTAGGCGATACATAAACTCGGTTTCCTTATTGCGTTGGCTTGACCGATACGCTGTACGGCTGATTCGCACCGGCCGTCAGGTTATCGAGGCTCAGCTTCACGGCATGTTGCGCCGGCACGCCTCTCCAGATGGCCTGGTTGAGGTACGGAAAGTCCTGTCCAAGCGCAGTCACGAGAATCGTCGTCGGCTGTTTTTGCGTTGCAGCAAGCGCGCCCGCTTTGGCGAGCACGGCGGTCAATTGCGGATCGCGTGCGCCGAGTGCATCGGGCGGTATCGTGAAGCTCATGATCTCGGTGGTGACCGGCGGCTTCTGCGGTTGCGTGGCGGTCACCACGGGCACCTGCGCGCATCCGGCCAACGTGAGAAGGGCCACGAAAAACAATAGCTGCTTCACAACAGGCTCCCCTTAAGTGTCGTCGACGCTATAACGCCTTTTCGGCAGGTAGCGGGGAAACTTGATATGCAGGACGCAAACGTTTGGCAAAAAAGAAAACGTATCTCAAGATTGGCCGCCAGGCGTACGTCAACGGCTTGTCAGCGTCCGTCCAGAAGTGAAGTTGCCCTGCACGGACGTGCAGGTGAGCGGACGCTTTTTTACCTGAGGGCAGCGGGGTAAGATCAGACAATATCGACGCAGCCGTTGCGCGCACAACGTTTTTGACGCACTTCAACCGGAGGAAACGTGAACGACACCGCAAAGGAGCTGGCAGCCAAGCTCATCAGAAATTTCGATAACGTCGAATTGAATGCCGAAGTCCGGCCCCCGCTTTATGAAACGTTGTGTACCCGGCTCGCCTCGGGGACGGCGGCACAGAAACTTGGCGCCTCGATCGATATCGTTGCACCGGGCAAGCGCTCATGCCCCTACCACTTTCATTACGCTCAGGAGGAGATGTTCGTGATCCTCGATGGCGAAGGCACCTTGCGGGTGGCCGGAGAACTGCTGCCGCTCCGCGGAGGCGACGTCATTTTC
>JBEKNG010000306.1:0-6893 GCA_049523075.1 Paraburkholderia sp. | reverse complement strand
CGCCAGCCGGCTGTTGCAGACGGGCTTGCACGGCAGCTCGCAGCTGCGCACCAGCGACGTCTCGACCACCGAAGGACCTTTCGCCACCACGATCGAGGGGGCGCTGGAGCACTTTACGTGGACCGACGGCACTACCGCGCTGCCTGCTCTCACGAGTTTCGCGGGCGGCATTGCAAGTCAGGTGCAGACGTGGCTGGCCGAGCCGCAACGCACGCAGCCCTGGGTTTGCGTCGGCGGCGACTTTGACGAAACCTCGCAGATCACACTGCCCGATACGGTGCGCGTGACCGATCTGCCGGTCGACGCGAGTGTGGAAGACGACTTCTTCGATTACGCGTCGCACTACGTGTTCGATCCGGACACCCGGGTCCTGCAGATCACCCGCCGGCTGCACACGAAGTTCGCGCACCAGGTCTGCTCGGCGGACCTGTTCAACGAAGTGCAGGCGTCGCTCGTGAGGATCGAGCGGGATACATCGTCGCAGGTGGTGGTGCGGGCAACACCCGTGACTTACCGGTTCGCGCAGCCGGGCCGGATCAACGGCGCGAAGGCGAACCAGTACAGCCGCACGCCGGCGCCGAACAACGTATCGAATACGCGTCCTTCGCAAAGTGCGACACCGGTTGCGCCGATCATGTCCAAAGGATAGTGCACGCCGAAATAGATGCGCACGTGACCCTGGTCAGAATGCACTGCGAGTCTGTGAGCCCCGCTGCTTGCAGAGGGGTTCGGGGGTTCAGCCGGCGTGTTGCCGGCTGGCCCTTCAAGCCTGACGCCTTCGCAACGCCTAGTTGCCGCCACCCTTGGTCACGATCGGCACCCACGCGCCGTTCTTGACCTGATACAGCGTCGAGCCGGCGTTCTTCAGCGAGCCGTTCGGATCGAAGGCAATCGGACCGGTCACGCCGTCGAAGCTGATCGCCTTCAGAACGGGGCGATACACCGCGGGCGAAGTCGATTTGGCCTGCTGCATGGCCTTGATCGCCGCCCATGCCGCGTCGTAGCCGAACGGCGCATACGACAGGATATCCACACCAAAGCGCTTCTTGAACTTCTCTGAGAAGTCTTTACCGCCCGGCAACTGTGAGAGCGGCCGGCCGTATTCCCATGCCATTGCGCCCTCGGCCGCATCACCGGCCAGCTTGATAAACTCCGGATCCATCACGCCGCCGCCGCCGACCAGTTGCGCCGTGAGCCCGAGCTGCTTCATCCGTTTGGCGACCCCTGCTGCCTGCGTATCGAGCCCGCCGAAGAAGATCAGATCCGCGTTGGTGGCCTTGATCGCGGTGAGCTGTGTGCTGAAGTCGACCGCCTGGTTGTTGGTGTATTCGTGCGCAACGATACTGCCGCCGTGCGCCTTCACGGCTTTCTCGAACTCGTCGGCTTCGCCCTGGCCGAACGCGGTGCGGTCGTCGAGAATCGCGATGCGCCTGGCCTTGGTCACCTCGACCGCGTAGACGCCCGCGTTGCCGGCGTTCTGCGCGTCCGTGGAGATCACCATGAAGGTGTTGGCAAAACCGCGGCCGGTGATGATCGGGTTGGTGGCCGCCGGGTCGATGACCGGAATGCCAGCCGTTTCATAGAGCTGCGACGCGGGAATTGTCGTACCTGAATTGAAGTGGCCCACCACGACCGACACGCCTGAGTCCACCAGTTTTTGCGCCGCCTGTACGCCGACGCGCGGGTCGGCCTGATCGTCTTCGGCGACGAGCTGGAAGTTGGCGACCTGGTTGCCGATCTTGATCTTTTGCGCGTTGGCTTCCTCGATGGCGAGCAGCACGCCGTTCTCGAGGTCTTTGCCGTAACCGGCGTTGACGCCTGTGAGCGGCGCCGCGAAGCCGATCTTCACCGGCAGGTCGTCCGCGAAGCCGGACAGCGGCGCGACTGCGAGGAGCGCGCCCAGCATCACAGCGAGGGGTTGCAGCGTCTTGCGAAAGCTCATGATCTCTCCTTCCATCGACAGGTTCAAGTTATGAATCTCGGCCAAGGTGCTGCCGGCCATCTGCGGCCGGGTACGGCTGTCACGCTGAAGCAACGCGCCGCACGCAGAGCAACACGAAGGCACGCGCGGTCAGACTGTGCGATGAAAACTTGATTGCGGCTCGATGCGTGCGGCGTGGTCTCCTTCAAAGGGTCCGACTGTTTCAGAGTACGGATGATCGTACGCCAGAAACAATGATGGAAAACGCGGTGACAGGGGGACTGCGGGCAAGACCTGGTGAGCGTCGTGCAAAGCGGCGCCTGAAAATTCGTGTGCCCAGGTCATGCGTGCCTCGATGTGTCCATCGACGCGGCCATCGACGTGGCCGAAATATAGAAAGCCAATTTGAGGCCGTCTTGGCAGTTCGCTGCGCTTTGGATGAGGATTTCAGCATAGGCCCCGAACGGGGCGGGCGGCGGGCGTGACTCGGGCGGCTGGCGCGTGCGGATGCCAGCACACGCCGGGTGGGCGAGGCGGTTGCTCTGGAGGACGGTAAAGCCTCGAACGGCGGAAGCGTGGAAGTGCCGAAGTGGAGATGCCTGAGCGTAGAAGCGCCCAGGCGCGGACACGCCGCTTATTGCTCGCCTTGCAGGCGCAGCACTTCTTCGCGCAAGCGCATGAGCGGTTCCTTGGTGTCGTCATCGGCCCAGGTCTCGAGATCGTCGATGGCGCGCTGGCAGCCGTCAAGCACCAGATCGAGATCCACCGGCACGCCGTTGGCAAGCGCGAACTGGATCGTCTCTGCGAACTGCTGGCACTCGTCTTCGCCGTACGAAATGTCGAGGTTGTCCGCGATCACTTCGGCGATGTTGCTGCGGGCCTTGTCGTCGGCCGTCACGAGTTCGATGATGCCGCGCGCCACCGCCGGCGAGTAGTAGAGCGCGATGTCGAGCCACTGCGTGGGATCGAAATCCGCCTCTCCGAACTGCTTCTCGAAGTACTCGATCGCTTCCTGTTCGTGCGCTTCGTCGGCGTCGACGCTGATGCACAATTCCTCGAAATATTCTTCCCGCTCGCTGCGGATATGACCGTCCATCTGTGCCTCGCTGACCTGTGGCGGGTGCTTGAAGAGGGATGCGTGCACCACGCGGCACGCATTATAGGACGAGCGGCTGACAATCGAGCGTCAGCGGCGGATGAGCGGCGCGTTTGCCCCGCGCAGGGGTGTCGCCAGCGGATTGCTGTGCAGGCGCGAATAGTGTTTTCCGTCTAAGGGGGATGCGCCAGGGCGCGCGGGTCGTTAAACTCGCGCCGGCTGTTCTGATCAGCGTATCGGGCGGCTTATTGGTCTGACTAATGCGGAGAAATACGATGAAGGGAGTCTGGTTTTCGCTGGTTGCGCTCGCGCTGGGCGTAGCGGGCGTGGTGAGCGTAGCGCCGTCGATTGCGCAGGCTGCGGGGCTGACGAGCGCCGATGTCCTGGCTGAAATCGCTGGCCATCACGGATTGGATACGCAGCCGTCGCAGCCGCTGCAACCTGTCAGCTGGGCCAAGGCGGCCCTCTAAGCGCGTTGGGGCACTACACCGAATCGATGGTCCACGCGTCGAACCACTCGCGCGGCTGCGCAATTTCATCCTGCGCGGCGACCAGTTCCAGCTCATAGCGACCGGCCTGCCAGGTCGTCTTGACGACGGCATTCACCACGGCGAGCGTATGTTCGAAGGCCACCCGGATCGTATCGCCGAGCAGCCTGCGGGCGACGAACACTGCGCTCGTCACATCGCCGACGCCGACCGGCTGCCTGGCGAACGGATAGAGCGGCCGTTGCCCCATCCACGCTTCGGTCGGCGTGACCACCAGCATGTTGAAGCGGTCGGCGGGGCTGTTGCGGTCGAGCAGGTGCTTGACCAGCACGATCTTCGGCCCGCGGCCGATGATCTCGCGGCACGCGGCGACGGCTTCTTCGACTGTTTCGATCTCTCGTCCGACCAGTCGCTGAAGTTCGCTGTGATTCGGCGCCATGCCGTCGGATACCGCGGGCATGGTGCGCACGAGAAATTCCTGGATGCCGGGCTCGACTTTGCAGCCGGTGGCCGTCCCCATCACGGGATCGCAGAAATACCAGGCACGCGGATTGGCCGCCTTGACGGCCTTGACGATTTCAATCACCGCCTGCGCCTGGTCGGGCGTGCCAAGATAGCCTGAGAGCACCGCATCGCAGCGCGGCAGCACGCCGATTGCGCCGATACCTTCGACCAGATCCTGCATCTGCGAAGCATCGATGGCGCTGCCGGTCCAGTGGCCGTACTGCGTGTGATTCGAGAACTGCACGGTATTGAGCGGCCAGACGTTGACGCCGAGACGGCGCATCGGGAAGACCGCGGCGCTGTTGCCCGCGTGCCCGAAGACGACATGTGACTGGATGCTCAGGACGTTTTTCATGATGTCTTCGCCGGCGCTATCCGATGGGCGCCGCTAATGGTCGCTTATAGCCACATGGGATCGCGAGCGATCCTGGGTGGCCGTTTCGGTGAATGGATTTGCTTGCGTATTGCCGCGTGCACCGGCGCGAGGCGCGCCGGCCGCTCCGTCAGGCAAGCAGGCTGGCGCGAACCGTTGCGCTGCCGGGCTGGCGTGCCGGACAACCCAGCACCGGCGCGTGACATGCCTGTGTAATCAACAATACATGAGTTTTTGCCGGGCGGGCGTGATCCGTCCCCGTTGTGTTGCGCCGAGCCATCATTGAGCGGTCAATGAGGTGGTGAGGCGCCTCCCGGCCTACGGCCCGCTTGCTCAGGTCAGTTCGCGGTACAGCGCCAGATAGCGCTCGGCCGAAGCGCCCCAGCCGAAGTCCTGGTGCATCGCGCGCCGCTGGGTGGCTTTCCACTCGGTGTGGCGCGCGTACAGCGCGAAAGCGCGGCGGATTGCGGCCCTTAGCGCGTCCGGTTCGAAGCGCTCGAACACGAAGCCGGTCGCGAGGTCGTCGGCAAGATTTTCCAGCGACGCGTCCACTACCGTATCCGCGAGGCCCCCCACCCGATGCACGAGCGGTAGCGACCCGTAGGCCAACGCATACAGCTGCGTAAGGCCGCAGGGCTCGAAGCGCGACGGCACCGCCACCACGTCGCTGCCGGCCATGATGGCGTGCGCCAGCGCTTCGTCGAAACCGAGTTCGACCGCCACCGACTCGGGGTGCGCGTGCGCCACCCGCTGCAAACCTTTCTCCAGTGCGGCATCGCCCGTGCCGAACACGACCAGTTGTCCGCCGCGCTTGATGATTTCCGGCAACGCTGCGAGCAGCAGGTCGAGGCCCTTCTGCTCGGTGAGGCGGCTCACGACGCCGAACAGCAAGGCGTCGCTTTTGTTTGCGAGGCCGAAGCGTTTTTGCAGCGCGCTCTTGCAGGCGTGCTTGCCGGACAGCAGGGACGCGGTGTAATGCTCGGCGAGCAGGGCGTCAGTCGCCGGGTTCCACACGGTGTAGTCGACGCCGTTCAGGATGCCGGACAGGTCATGCGTGCGGTTGCGCAGGAGTCCGTCAAGGCCGCCGCCCTGGGCGAGCGTCTGAATTTCGCGGGCGTAGGTGGGGCTCACCGTGGTGATGCGGTCGCTGTAGTAGAGGCCCGCTTTCAGAAATGACAACTGGCCGTAGAACTCGATGCCTTGCATATTGAAGAAGTCGGCCGGCAGCCCGAGCTGGCCGAACAGATGCGCCGGGAACACGCCTTGGTAAGCGAGGTTATGCACGGTGAATATGCTACGGGCGAGCGCTTTGCCGTGCTGGCGCTCGGCCGCTCTCAGGTAGGCGGGAGCGAGGCCGGCGTGCCAGTCGTGCGCATGGACGATCTGCGGCGTCCACGCCGGGTCGAGCTGCTGGGCGAGCTGTGCGGCGGTCCAGCCGAGCAGCGCAAAACGCTGGGCGTTGTCGCCGTAGGGCACATGTTCGGCGTCGAGGTACGGGTTGCCGGAGCGGTCGTAGAGGGTGTCGGCGCGGATCACGTAGACCACGAGGTCGCTGGCCGCCAGCGTGCCCTGTTCCAGCGTCACGTGCGGCGCATCGAAACGGCGCCCCAACTGTGCCACCGTGCGCAGATCGGAGAGGCCCGCGATTACCGCCGGAAAGCCTGGCAGCAGCACCCGGACGTCCGCACCGCGCTCGATTAGCGCCGGGGGGAGGGCGCCCGCCACGTCGGCAAGACCGCCTGTTTTCAGGAGGGGATACAGCTCGCTTGCGACGTGCAGGGCGCGAATCGTCATGGGCAGATTTCCGGTTGTGGCGGGTGTTGGTTCGAGTGTGCAGGCCCCCGCGCTACTGTTCCGCCTTCCGGCCTCGCAATGCGTCCGGCGTCACGAGCACGATACCGGTTTCAGTGCGGTAAAAGCGTTCGGCGTCGAGCACGGGGTCTTCGCCGATCACCGTGCCTTCCGGAATCGCACAGCCGCGGTCGATCACGACGCGGCGCAACCGGCAACTGGCGCCGATGGTGACCTGCGGCAACAAGACTGCCTCATTGATGTTACAGAAAGAATTCACCAGCACATTCGACGACAGCACCGAGCGCGAAATCTGCGAGCCGGAGATCACGCAGCCACCGCACACGATCAGGTTGGTGCCCGTGCCTTGCAGCCCATTCATGTCGCGCACGAACTTGGCGGGCGGCAACTGCTGCTGGTGCGTCCAGATCGGCCAGTCACGGTCGTACAGGTCGAGCGTCGGGATCGTCGAGGCGAGGTCCAGATTGGCGGCCCAGTACGCGTCGATCGTGCCGACATCGCGCCAGTATGGCTCGACGTTCGGGTCCGACGATACGCACGCCATGCTGAACGGATGGGCGATCGCGAGGCCTTGCGTGACCACGCGCGGCAGGATGTCCTTGCCGAAGTCGTGATCGGTGTCGGCGCTGGTGATATTTTCTTCGAGCAGCGAATACAGGTAGTCCGCACTGAACACGTAGATGCCCATGCTGGCGAGCG
>JBEKNG010000305.1:0-6899 GCA_049523075.1 Paraburkholderia sp. | reverse complement strand
CACGCACATCGTCAGCGAGACCCGCACCGAAGTATTCCTTCGGCAAGCCAATGCGCAGGCCGGCGAGCGGCTTGCCCGCCGCACTGGCCGCGCCATCGGCGGACCAGCTCTGGCCGAGATAGCGCGTGTAGTCTTCGTCGTCGCGCACGAGGCTGGTCGAATCGCGCTCGTCGAAACCGTGCATGGCGTTGAGCAGCAACGCACAGTCCGTGGCGCTTTGCGCCATCGGGCCGCCCTGGTCGAGCGAGGAGGCGAACGCGATCATGCCGTAGCGCGACACGCGGCCGTACGTGGGCTTGATGCCGGTAATGCCCGAGAACGAGGCCGGCTGGCGGATCGAGCCGCCAGTATCCGTACCGGTGGCAGCGGGCGCGAGACGCGCGGCCACGGCCGCGGCGGAGCCACCTGACGAACCGCCCGGCACCGCCTTCGTGTCCCACGGGTTCTGCACCGGACCGAAGTATGAGTTCTCATTGGACGAGCCCATCGCGAACTCGTCCATGTTGGTCTTGCCGACGCACACCATGCCGGCGCGCTTCAGACGCTCGACCACCGTCGCATCGAACGGGCTCGTGTAATTGGCGAGCATCTTCGAGCCGGCGGTGGAGCGCCAGCCGCGCGTCACGAACACGTCCTTGTGGGCGATCGGCAGGCCGACCAGCGGACCGGCGTGGCCGGTGTGCAGCAGGGCGTCGGCGGCTTTGGCCTGCTCTAGCGTGAGATCGGCGTCGACCTGGACGAAGGCGTTCAGGCTGTGGGCTGCGTCGATCCGCTTCAGATAGAGCTGCGCCAGTTCGACTGCGGAGCATTGCTTCGCAGCGAGGGCGGCACGCAGTTCGGTCAAACTTTTTTCATGCATTGCGGTTTTCCTGGGAAGAGCGCCCCCAAACCTGGCGCTTCGCGCCAGTCCCCCCAAGGGGGCAATCCCACAAGGGGACTTCCTGCGGGGCGGAAAACTCGGGACGGCCCGGCGTTTTCCTGAGAGCGGGACGCGCAGGCCAACTGACACTGCGCGCCGAATCCGTATTCTTATTCAATGACCTTCGGCACCAGATACAGCCCGTCCTGCACGGCAGGCGCAGGACGCTGGAATTCGCCGCGCTGGACGATTTCCGTCACAGCGTCTTCGCGCAGACGCAGAGCAACGTCCTCGATCTGCTCGATCGGATGGGCGAGCGGTTCAATGCCCTTGGTGTCGACGGCCTGCATTTGCTCGACAAGGCCGAAAAAATCATTGAGCTGGACAAGCGTATGCTCAGCTTCGGCATCAGCCAGTTCGAGTCGCGCAAGATGCGCGATACGCTTCACATCGGTCAGGGTCAGAGCCATGCAGTCACCGGAAAATGTGATGGACTGTCACAGTGTGTAAAAACAATGCTGTGACAGCGGGTTACGACACTGGAGGAACCCCTCGAAAAAGGGGCCAGCGGTAGCAAAAAGCGCCAACTGTTTCCTTCAAATCAAGCAAAATTATAAGGTATCATTACGCGTTCGACCCAAACCCGGACCGACTTACCAAGGGCTTTCTGGTCATTTGCCGTAAATGATTCAGAGATAAATGCCAGACCTTGTTCCGGCCTCCGGTAGATTCCCTCGCAGCTTCAGGCCTCTGTGGCGCAGCATCCGCCCGGTTGAAGCTGTTATTTTTTCCGCTGCCGCCCTGCGCATTCTTTGCGAGGCACGGCCCCAAGCGAGACAGGATTTTGAATGTTCGGTTTTTTGCGCAGCTACTTCTCCAACGACCTGGCGATTGACCTCGGAACCGCCAACACGCTCATCTATATGCGTGGCAAAGGTATTGTTCTCGACGAACCGTCCGTCGTTTCCATCCGCCAGGAAGGCGGTCCCAACGGCAAGAAGACCATCCAGGCAGTCGGCAAGGAAGCCAAGCAGATGCTCGGCAAGGTGCCGGGCAACATCGAGGCGATCCGCCCGATGAAGGACGGCGTGATCGCCGACTTCACCGTCACCGAGCAGATGATCAAGCAGTTCATCAAGACAGCTCACGAATCGCGCATGTTCTCGCCGTCGCCGCGCATCATCATCTGCGTGCCGTGCGGTTCAACCCAGGTTGAACGCCGCGCCATCAAGGAAGCGGCTCACGGCGCAGGCGCCTCGCAGGTTTATCTCATTGAAGAACCGATGGCTGCCGCAATCGGCGCCGGCCTGCCGGTTTCGGAGGCCACTGGCTCGATGGTGGTCGACATCGGCGGTGGCACGACGGAAGTCGGCGTGATCTCGCTGGGCGGCATCGTCTACAAGGGTTCGGTGCGTGTCGGTGGCGACAAGTTCGACGAAGCCATCGTCAACTACATCCGCCGTAACTACGGCATGCTAATCGGCGAACAGACCGCTGAAGCAATCAAGAAGGAAATCGGCTCAGCGTTCCCGGGCTCGGAAGTCAAGGAAATGGAAGTGAAGGGCCGCAACCTGTCGGAGGGTATTCCGCGCAGCTTCACGATCTCCAGCAACGAGATCCTCGAAGCCCTCACCGATCCGCTGAACCAGATCGTGTCGTCGGTGAAGATCGCACTCGAACAGACGCCGCCGGAACTCGGCGCCGACATCGCCGAACGCGGCATGATGTTGACAGGCGGCGGCGCACTGCTGCGCGACCTGGATCGCCTGCTTGCCGAAGAAACCGGCCTGCCGGTGCTCGTCGCCGAAGACCCGCTGACTTGCGTCGTGCGTGGCTCGGGCATGGCGCTCGAGCGCATGGACAAGCTCGGCAGCATCTTCTCGTACGAGTAAGCGAGAGCTCATCTCCATGTCAGCAGCGCGGATCGGACGGCTAGCCTTCTTCGGGCCGGCCTGTCTTGGGCTGGTACATCCAGCCGCCGCGCGCTGAGCACGCGTTCTCGCGCCGAAGTTAGACCAACCGCTCACGCCCCCGGCGCCGACCATGGAATACAGTCCGCCGCCTCTGTTCAAGCAAGGCCCCTCCGCACTCGCACGGCTGATTTTCTTCGTGCTGCTGGCGCTCGCCCTGCTGATCTCGGATGCGCGCTTCAAGACGCTCGAGATCGTTCGTGGCGTGCTGGGAGCCGGTCTTTATCCGTTGCAGCGCGCCGCGCTCGTGCCGCGCGACATGTTCATGGGCGCCGCGGATCTGGCGGTGACCGGCGCCACACTGCGCGGCCAGAATGACGTGCTGCGCAAGAAGAACCTGCAACTCTCGCTGCAGGCCAATACGGCGGCCGAACTGGGCGCTGAGAACGAACACCTGCGCTCGCTGCTGCAACTCTCGCAGCGCATGACCACGCAATCGATTCCCGCCGAAATCCAGTACGACACGCGCGACCCGTTCACGCAGAAGGTCATCATTGGCCGTGGCGCGCAGCAAGGCATCCAGAATGGCTCACCGGTCGTCAATGAAGACGGCGTGATCGGCCAGGTGACGCGCGTCTTCCCAATGCAGGCGGAAGTGACGCTGCTGACCGACAAGGACCAGGCCGTGCCGGTGCAGGTGGTGCGTACGGGTCTGCGCAGTGTGATCTACGGCACGCCAAAGGGCGATTCGCTCGACCTGCGTTTCGTGCCGATCAGCGCGGACGTGCAGGCCGGCGACGAACTGGTGACGAGTGGCCTCGACGGCACCTATCCACCGGGCTTGCCAGTCGCGAAGGTGGTGCGGGTCGACAAACAAGCCGATACGGCTTTCGCACGCGTGGTTTGCCTGCCGGTTGCGCCGGCGCGCGGCGCGCGCCAGTTACTGGTGCTGCACTATCTGAACAACGTGCCACCGCGTCCGGCGGACGAACCCGATGCGGCCAGCGCGGCGAAAGACGCCAAGGCGAAGAAGGGCGCGAAACCCGCGGAAAAAACCACGGATAAGAATGCCAAAGCTGCCGCGCCAGCGCCGGCGTCCGCTGCTGCAGCCAAGTCGGCCTCGGCAGCCAAGCCGGCTTCGGCGGCAGCGGAAAAGAAGAGCCCCGAGAGGAAGCAGGCCGCTGAGAAGAAAGCGGCTGCCGAACGGTTGGCCGCCATCAGGGCCGCTACCGGACGGACGGCCTCCGGAGCGCCGGCCGCAGGGGCCACCAAACAACCGGCCACGGGAGGGATCGACGAGTGAACCGCCCTCAATACATCCTGCAGCCGGTCAACCCCTACTTCATCGCGTTCAGCCTTGCGGCAGCGTTCCTGCTGAACCTGATGCCGTGGGGACGCCTGATCGGCGTGCCGGACTTCGTCGCGCTGGTGCTGCTGTTCTGGAACGTGCACCAGCCGCGCAAGGTCGGCATGGGCATCGCGTTCCTGCTCGGTATCCTGATGGACGTGCACAATGCCAGCCTGCTAGGTGAGCATGCGCTGGCGTATACGCTGCTGTCGTACGGAGCGATTACGATCCATCGGCGTGTCCTGTGGATGCCAATGGGCGTGCAGACCTTCGCGGTGATGCCGTTATTCGTGGTCGCGCAACTCGTGCCATTCGTGATCCGGCTGTTGATGGGCGCAGCGTTTCCCGGCTGGGGTTACCTGATCGACGGGTTCGTCGAAGCCGCGCTTTGGCCCATTGCGAGTGCGCTGCTGCTGATGCCGCAGCGCCGTCCGGCCGATCCGGACGACACCCGCCCCATTTAGCGCAGTGCGCGCGCCGAGCCCCTCCTTGAACCCGCGAAACACGCGCTCCCCCGGCCGGCTCGCCCTGCACCGCTCTTGCCTCCCGGCCACCGCCGGCGGGCCACCCAATGATTCCGGCCGCTTTGCGGCCTTTTGACCAAGCGCATGACCGAATTCAAGGACACTCAGCAACAGCTCTCGAAGTTCCGCCTGCGAGTCGCGGCAGCGGGCCTGTTCGTGTTCGTCTGCTTCGGGCTGATCGTGTTCCGCTTCCTGTTCCTGCAGGTCTGGCACTACAGCAAGTATTCGCTGCAGGCTGACGAGAACCGCATCTCGGTCGCGCCGATCGTGCCCAACCGCGGCATCATCACGGACCGTAACGGCGTCGTGCTGGCGAAGAACTATTCCGCCTACACGCTGGAAATCACGCCTTCGAAGCTCAACGACACGCTTGACAACGTGATCGACAATCTCGCGACCGTCATTTCCATCGACGCGCGCGACCGGCGCCGCTTCAAGAAGCTGCAGGAGGACTCGAAGAACTTCGAGAGCCTGCCGATCCGCACCCGCCTGACCGACGATGAAGTCGCGCGCTTCACTGCGCAGCGCTTCCGCTTCCCGGGCGTCGAAGTGCGCGCGCGGCTGTTCCGTCAGTACCCGCTCGGCGAGACAGCGGCACACGTGATCGGCTACATCGGGCGGATTTCGCAGCGCGATCAGGACCGCATCGACGAAGCCAGCGACCAGAACGACAGCGATCCGGATCACTACGATCCGCGCCTCGATGCGAACAACTACAAGGGCACCGACTATATCGGCAAGATCGGTGTGGAGCAGAGCTACGAGACCGAACTGCACGGCCAGACCGGCTTCGAGGAAGTGGAGGTGACCGCTGGCGGACGGCCGGTGCGGACCTTGTCGCGCACTCAGGCCACGCCCGGCAACAACCTTGTGCTGTCGCTCGACATCGGCCTGCAGCAGGTCGCCGAACAGGCCTTTGCGGGCAAACGTGGCGCGCTGGTGGCCATCGAACCGTCGACCGGCGACGTGCTCGCGTTCGTGTCGGCGCCGAGCTTCGATCCGAATTCGTTCGTGGACGGCATCGACCAGCAGACCTGGGACGATCTGAACAACTCGCCCGATCACCCGCTGCTGAACCGGCCGCTGCACGGCACTTACCCGCCTGGCTCGACCTACAAGCCGTTCATGGCGCTTGCCGCACTGACCCTGCACAAGCGCACGCCGAGCTGGGGCTTCCAGGATCCGGGCTTCTATACGTTCGGCGGCCACACGTTCCGCAACGACGTGCGCTCGGGCCAGGGGTGGGTCGACATGAACCGCGCGATCGTGGTGTCGAATGACACGTATTTCTACATGCTCGCGCACGATCTCGGCGTCAACGCGATCGCCAATTTCATGAAGCCGTGGGGCTTCGGCCAGATCACCGGTATCGACATTGCCGGTGAAGCGAAGGGCATTCTTCCTTCCACCGAATGGAAGCGCAAAGCCTACCGCAAGCCCGAACAGCAGCGCTGGTACGAAGGCGAGACGATCAGTCTTGGGATCGGCCAGGGCTATAACTCGTTCACCATCCTGCAACTTGCTCACGCGGTCGCCACACTCGCCAACAACGGTGTCGTGATGAAGCCTCACCTGGTGAAGGAAATCGAAAATCCGATCACCAAGGACACGCGTCTGACCGTGCCGAAGGACGACGGCCGCATCAACGTGGCGCAGTCGGACATCGATATCATCAAGCGGGCGATGGTCGGCGTGGTCACCAACGGTACGGCGGCGAAGCTGTTCATCGGCGCGCCGTACCAGGCGGCCGGCAAGACGGGTACGGCCCAGGTCTATTCGCTGCAGGGTGCGAACTACAAAGGCCATGCGGTCGCAGAAAATCTGCGCGACCACGCGCTCTTTATCGCGTTCGCGCCGGCAGACAATCCGAAGATCGCACTCGCGCTGATCGTCGAAAACGGCGGCTGGGGCGCGGAATCGGCGGGCCCGATAGCGCGCCGCGTGCTCGACTACTACCTCGTCGACCGGCAGAAGCCGGGCGCGGAGGCGGCGGCGGTCACCGCGGCGGCATCGGCAACCGCGGAGGCGTCGGCGCCGGTGATCGGCGCGGCGGCCACCACGGTCGAGATCACGCAGCCGGCTGTTGTCGCAGCGGGCTTCACGGCCTTGCCGATGCCTGGCGCCGCGTCGCATGCGGCTGCGGCGTCGGCACCGTCTGCAGCTTCAGCGGCGTCGGACGCGGCGCCGGCAGCGCCGCCTGGCCCTGTCGTCGCAACACCGGGCGCCAAGGGAGCGGCTCAGGCTCACGGGGCCACTGC
>JBEKNG010000304.1:0-6924 GCA_049523075.1 Paraburkholderia sp. | reverse complement strand
CCGCGTGCTTGGCCGCCCGCGCGTTCTTCGAGCGCTTCGGCTTGGCCACGACGGCGGGCGCGGCGGCCATCACCTCGTCGAGCGCCTTCTTGGCGGCAGCCTGCTCGGCCGCACGACGGCTGGCGCCGGAACCGGACACCTTCACCTCGAGCTTCGGCACCGTGCACTCGACTTCAAACTGCTGATTGTGCGCCGCACCATGCGTCGCGACGACGGTGTAGGTGGGCAGTGCGATCTTGTGACCCTGCAGGTATTCCTGCAGCAGCGTCTTGGAGTCCTTGCCGAGTGTGCGGGGATCGATATGGTCAAGAATCGGCACGTAGAGCCGCTTGATGACCGTCTGCGCGGCGTCGAAGCCGCCGTCGAGGAAGATGGCACCTAGAATTGCTTCGAGCGTGTCAGCGAGGATGGACGGGCGTCGGAAGCCGCCGCTGCGCAGTTCACCCTCGCCCAGCCGCAGGCCGTCTGAAATATTAAGGGCCTGAGCAATTTCATAAAGCGACTGCTGTTTGACCAGATTGGCGCGGACGCGCGACAGATCGCCTTCGTCCAGTTTGCCGAAACGTTGGAACAATAGCGCAGCCACCGCGCAATTCAGAACGGAGTCGCCGAGGAACTCCAGCCGTTCGTTATGCGTGGCACTGTGACTGCGGTGAGTTAAAGCCTGGCGCATTAATTCCGCATTGCGAAATTCGTAGCGCAAACGGCTTTCCAACGGAGATAGGGGCATGTGCAGAGTATAACGCGGGCGCCTGCCCCGGCAAAAACGCGGGGCGGCCAACGGAAAAAGCGTAGTGAAGCGACCTTACCGCACGTTCTTAAAGCAGCGTCATAACACGCCGCGTCCGGTGAACGACATCCGCGCGGCGTGTTGTGCGGTCAGCGCAGTGAAGATCAGTGGAACGGACCGATGCGTTTCAGATTGCTGAAGTTCATCCAGATAAAGAACGCGCGGCCGACGATGTTTTGGTCCGGCGCGAAACCCCAGTAGCGGCTATCTGCGCTGTTATCGCGGTTGTCGCCCATCATGAAATAGTTGCCGGGCGGCACCTTGCAGATCACACCACGCGCGTTATACGTGCAGTTATCGCGATACGGATAGTCTTCTGCGCCGACGATGAACGGCGGCACCGCAGGATTGTTCAGGATCGCATTCTTGCGGCCATCGAGGTCCTCTTCGAACTGCTTCGCGTAACCGATGCGCTCTTCGTCGAAATAGTCAGGCAGCGGCGTTTCCGGCACCGGCTTGCCGTTGATCGTCAGTTGCTTGTCCTGATACGCCACCACGTCGCCCGGCAGACCGATCACGCGTTTGATGTAGTCGACCGATTCGTCTTTCGGGTAGCGGAACACCACCACGTCGCCGCGCTGGAGCGGACGGCCTTCGGTGATCTTGGTGTTGGTGATCGGCAGGCGGAGGCCATATTCGTACTTGTTGACCAGGATGAAGTCGCCCACCAGCAGCGTCGGCACCATCGAACCCGAAGGAATCTTGAACGGCTCGACCACGAACGAGCGAACCACGAACACCACCAGAATCACCGGGAAAAAACTCGCCGAGTACTCGAGCCACCACGGTTGGCGCAGCTTTTCGTCACGCAGACGCGCCCGTGTTTGCGGCGCGTTTTCGTCGGCGAAGCGTTCGCCCACCCGTGCCTGCTGACGGTCGAACTCAGCGACCGCCTCGTCCGCTGCGCGCCGCCGTTGCGGCATGAAAACCAGTTTGTCTGCGACCCATGCGATGCCCGTAATGATGACGAGCACAAAAAGAATCAGCGCAAAATTCATAGTGTTCCGTTCTTCGTCTTATTTGTCTTCGACACGCAGGATCGCGAGGAAAGCCTCTTGCGGAATCTCGACGGACCCGACCTGCTTCATTCGCTTCTTGCCTGCCTTCTGCTTTTCCAACAACTTCTTCTTACGTGAAATGTCGCCGCCGTAGCATTTTGCCAGCACATTCTTACGCAAAGCCTTGATGTTTTCGCGGGCGATAATATTCGAGCCGATGGTTGCCTGAATCGCCACGTCGTACATCTGCCGCGGAATCAGCTCGCGCATCTTCGCCGCCACTTCACGGCCACGGTACTGGCTCTGCGCACGGTGCACGATCACCGACAGCGCATCCACCTTGTCACCGTTGATCAGCATATCGACCTTCACGACATCCGCTGCGCGATATTCCTTGAACTCGTAGTCCATCGACGCATAACCGCGTGACATCGACTTCAAACGATCGAAGAAGTCGAGTACCACTTCGCCCATCGGGATTTCATAGGTAAGCTGAACCTGGCGGCCGTGGTACTGCATGTTGATCTGGTTGCCACGCTTTTGCGTACACAGCGTAATCACCGCGCCCACATAGTCCTGCGGCATGTACAGGTTCACGGTGACGATCGGCTCGCGCACTTCTTCGATCCGCGACGGATCCGGCATCTTCGCCGGGTTCTCGACCATGATGGTCGTGCCGTCGCGTTGCAAAACTTCGTACACCACGGTCGGCGCCGTGGTGATCAGGTCCATGTCGAACTCGCGTTCCAGACGCTCCTGCACGATCTCCATGTGCAAGAGGCCGAGGAAGCCGCAACGGAAGCCGAAGCCGAGCGCCTGCGAAACTTCCGGTTCGTAGTGCAGCGAGGCATCGTTGAGCTTCAGCTTTTCCAGCGAGTCGCGCAGTGCGTCGTACTGGTTCGCTTCGACGGGATACAGACCGGCGAACACCTGCGGCTTCACTTCCTTGAAGCCCGGCAGCGGCGCGGCGGCCGGACGGTTCACCAGCGTGACGGTGTCGCCCACCTTCGCAGCGGCCAACTCCTTGATGCCGGCGATGATAAAGCCCACCTGCCCTGCGGACAGCGACTCAAGATTCTTCGACTTCGGCGTGAACACGCCGATGTGCTCGACCGGGAACTGCGCGTCGGTCGCCATCAAACGGATCTTGTCTTTCGGGCGCAGCGTGCCGTTGACGATACGCACCAGCATCACCACGCCGACGTAGTTGTCGAACCACGAATCGATGATCAACGCCTGCAGCGGTGCTTCCGGGTCGCCCTTGGGCGGCGGCACTTTCAAGACCAGCGCTTCCAGCACGTCTTCGACGCCGAGACCGGTTTTCGCGCTGCAACGCGTCGCGTCGGTCGCGTCGATGCCGATCACGTCTTCGATTTCGGTGATCGCGTTTTCCGGGTTCGCCGCGGGCAAGTCGATCTTGTTGAGCACGGGAATCACGTCAACGCCGAGCTCGATAGCCGTATAGCAGTTGGCGACCGTCTGGGCTTCGACGCCCTGGCTCGCGTCGACCACCAGCAGTGCGCCTTCGCACGCCGACAGCGAGCGGCTGACTTCGTACGAGAAATCGACGTGCCCCGGCGTGTCGATCATGTTGAGGTTATAGATCTGCCCATCGCGCGCTTTGTACGTCAGTGCGGCGGTCTGTGCCTTGATGGTGATGCCGCGCTCGCGCTCGAGATCCATCGAGTCGAGCACCTGCGATTCCATTTCGCGGTCGGATAGGCCGCCGCAAATCTGGATGATGCGATCGGCGAGCGTCGACTTGCCATGGTCGATGTGCGCAATGATCGAGAAATTACGAATATGATCCATTCAGTACCGATCAAGCGAAAAAGGCGCGCTCGGACGATTGCGGAGCACGCCTTGTAAGTAGGTGAAAAACCTGTCTATTTTAGCCGAAAAAGGCTTGCGCCCGGCATATCTTGCAGGAGAGCACAGAAAGTGGGCTCAGACGTCGTGTCAGGCCCGGGGACTTTCCATGCGCCAGCGAGTCTGTTCAGCGCGTGCGCACAGCGCCGCACGGACCCGCCCTTCATCGAGATGATAGTGGCACAACTCGACACCATCGCACACCAAAACCGGCACTAACTCGTTGTAACGTGCTTCAAGTGCAGAGTCAGCGTCGACGTCTACCACCTCGACCTGCATACCGAACTCGGCCAGTAGCGGCTCGAGTGCGGCCCGCATGTCGTCGCACAGGTGGCACCACGCGCGCCCGAAGAGCGTGAGCGGTGCCGCCGTCGTCATTTCTGCGCGGAGCTGCTACGCGGCCGCAGCGGCACAAACTGCGTGTTGTCGCCACGACGCACGAGTAGCGCAACCATCTTCTGCTGATCGAGATGCGCAATGACATCGTCGAACTGCTTTGCGTTCGAGATATCCGTGTCGCCGACGCGCAGGATCAGATCGCCCTTCTGCAAGCCGACGCGTGCAGCCGGTCCATCCACCTGGTCGACCTGCACGCCGCCATGCACCTTCAGCGACTTTTGCTGGTCAGCCGGGATGTCGCTCACCGCGATGCCGAGCGAGTTGGTGGCGCGCTGCTTCGGCGGCGGCGCCTGCTTCTCGTCGACCTTCGCCGTCTTGTCCGGCTGCATCTCGGCAATCGTCACCGGCAAATCGCGCGTTTGACCCTTGCGCCACACCGTGATGGTGGCCTTGGCGCCCGGCTTCGTGTCGCCAACCATGCGCGGCAGATCGGTAGCCGTATCGACGGAATGGCCATTGAACTTCAGGATGATGTCGCCCGGCTGCACGCCTGCCTTATCGGCCGGCCCGCCCGGCTCAACGCTGCTGACCAGCGCACCTTCCGCCGTCGGCAGGCCGAGCGAATCGGCCACGTCCTTGGTCACTTCACCAATCGCGACCGCGATGCGGCCGCGCGTAACCTTGCCCGTGGTCTTCAATTGGTCGGCTACGCGCATCGCTTCGTCAATTGGAATCGCAAACGAGATGCCCATGAAACCGCCGGTGCGGCTATAGATCTGCGAGTTGATGCCAATCACCTCGCCCTGCATGTTGATCAGCGGACCGCCCGAGTTGCCCGGATTGACCGGCACGTCGGTCTGGATGAACGGCAAATAATCGCCCGTATCGCGGCCCTTGGCGCTGACAATGCCGGCGGTGACCGTGTTTTCGAGCCCGAACGGCGAGCCGATCGCCACCACCCATTCACCCACGCGCACCTTGGTCGAGTCGCCAATCGTGACCGCCGGCAGGTTCGACGCGTTGATCTTCACGACCGCGACATCGGTACGATCGTCGACGCCGATCAGCTTGGCCTTGAATTCGCGCTTGTCGGTGAGCGTCACGTAGATATTGTCCGCATCGTCCACTACGTGGGCGTTGGTCATCACGTAGCCATCCTGCGACAGGATGAAACCGGACCCCACACCGCTACTTTGCTCGGAATCGGAATTGTCGGGCGCGTCCTGACTGCCGCCACTTCCACCACTTCCGCCGTTGCTGCTGCCGTTGTCGCCGTTATCGCCGCCACCTCCGCCACCATGGGGCGAAGAGCCCGGCTGCTGCGGCAACGGGATACCGAAGAAGCGCCGGAAGAACTCGGACATGTCGCCGTCATCCATCCCCGGCGGCATGCCATGGGCGCTGCCGCTGTTACTCGATACCCGGGTCGTGGTGCGGATGTTGACCACAGCCGGGCCGACTTTATCGACGAGATCGGTGAAGTCGGGAAGATTGGCTGCAGGAACCGCCGACGCCGTCTGCGGCACGAGCGGCAGACACACCGCCACCACCGCGGCTGCGAGGAATTTGCGCACCGTGAAAATCGTCATATCTTAGCCAGCCGAGGGATTCGAGGGATTACTTGGGAGCCTTGTATTCTATGGCAGACGCAAATTGCTGCAATGTGGCTTGGGGCACTTCCCCTAACAGAGTAATCCAGAAGTCACCGCGACGCTTAACGAGGACGTGCGTCGCTCCGCTACTGCCCGCGCCTTCCTTGCGCGTGTTGTTTTCAACCGGCTCGACAAACACCGAAATTGCTGCCAGACCATCCGAAAACACGGCCTGGTCGACCGGGATAGGCGGCTCACCCGGGTCACGGGCCGCCATGGGGCGGCGCAACTCACGAATCTTGTGGAAACCCGGCACAGTGGGCTCAATGTCCCAGCCTTGCGCTTCCATGTCAACCGGCTCGACCGGCGGGCGCACGACCGTCCAGCCCGCGGTGTTGTGGATACCGTTGACGATCGCGATCTTGTCGACAGGCACGCCAATACTGATCTGCGAGAACGACAATTGCTCCAGCACCTGTCCGCTCGGGTCGAGCGTCTGCGCGCGCAGCAGCAAACCGGTCTTCTTATCGGCCCAGAGCTTGTAAGCGAACCGGTATGCGTCTTTCGGATCGAGTTCGACGACGTCGCTGTCGATTCCCGCGACGCGGTCAGTGCCAAGGAGCTTGGGCTCATAGACCGACAGCACGTCGTCGCTCGAAGCGGCGAGCAGTGCGGGGAAGGAATCCTTGTTTTGGCGCTTTTCGACGACGCACAGGTGCCGTTCGGGGATGAACGTGTACATTTCGTCGTTATGGCGCAACATCTTGCGCGGCTTGCCATCGAGGCTTTCGAGCTGTTCGAATTCGCCGTCGTTGCGGGTGGCGTAATGCGCGATCCGCGAGGTCTGGACGAAGTTGCCTCGTTGGTAGACGAACGCACCCTCGTAATTCTGCTGTTGGGCAGCCTGGTGAACCCGGTTGAGCAAGTTCGCCGCAGTGCGGCGGATGGCCAGCGGATCATCTGATTGCGCAAAGACACGCGGCGTGGCGGACAACAATACGGCTGCGCAGAACAGAAATGCCGGCAGCCGCCCCCAAATAGTCGTTTTATTCAACCGCAGTGTCTGCATCAGACTATTGGCCTTGCGTGGTCATGGCGGAGGTACGAATCAGCGGCATCGAACCGGGCATGACCGGCTGCTGCGCGAACTGCTGATGGGCTTCCAGGTATTGGTCGAGACTGGCGTCACGAATAATATTGCCGTCCTGGACCGGCTGCGCGGCGGTTACCGCCGGCACGGAAGCCATCGCCACACGTTGCATCGCATCGCCATGGGCCTGGATCGACGCGACCTGGGTCACGCCCGCACCACCCGGCACGCCCTGCAACTGCGGGA
>JBEKNG010000303.1:0-6978 GCA_049523075.1 Paraburkholderia sp. | reverse complement strand
CGAGGACATCATATGAACAACGATATAAGGGTTCATGCGTAAGGCCTCCGTGTAAGGTGGATAGACAGATGTCTCAGCAAGACCCGTTCCGCAATCACCGGTCTGTCGCGCTCTGTGCTGTACCGGTTCGGTGTCGACGATTTAGTTCGTCGGCGGCGTGGCGGACGGCTCGTCGGACGCGGGGCAGCCCGCCATCAGCAAGACCGACTGAAACGAGGTGTCCGGCCATCGCTGATGCATTCATCCGGGCGCCGCGGAAGGATGCGGATGGCGTCCAGTCATTGAGCCTCGCCCTCCGCGCGCTGCTCCCCTGTGCGCCACCATGGCCGGTCACTGACTCATGCCAACCGCACGCGCCGTCCGAACCTCGCAAAGTCGCAATCGAGAGCGCGCGGACCGGAGCGGCCAGCCAACTCTCGGGAAAACGGACGTTCGTCGTTCGAGGCAGGGAGAGAGCCACCCCGGAATCCCCTTAAAACGTCACTGCTGCACGCACGCTGGCGACAGCCGCGGCATTCAAACGAATCTGATATTGCTGCGAGTAATTGACGGTATAACCGATGGATGTCCCGGGTGCCGCAACAGGATACGAATTGCCGCCCAATACGGTTCCCGCCTTAACGAGGCCACCGGTATAAACATTGCCGTTGAGCTCGTAATAGGTCCGGTAGGTGGGCGTCGTCAAGTTGGGGCGCACCGTCGAAGCGACATACGTCGTCACGCCGTTGATCGACGACACGCTCCCATTCGTCGACGTGTAGGTCGCGCCGTCGACGCTTGAGGAAACGCCCCCTGCAGCCATCAACGCTGCGATCGTCGTACCGCTCGCGACCGGATTTGGCGTGTTGCTCGTTGTGGAACCGGTGTAATCGGCAACCGTATAGGTATCAGCGACCTCAGTCGCCGTGTATTGCAGATATGCGGCACCCGTGCCCCAGACGGACGACGCGCTAAGCAGCGACGGATTGTAGTAAAGCGAATTGAACCATTGCGCCAGATCAGCCGGAGCAGCAGTGACGGCTCCGCTCAAGGGGACCACCGAAAGATTGCTGCGCAGTTGGCTATCTACAACTGTCACGCCATCGACCGCAAGACTGTCGACCTTGATACCGGCGCCTTGGTAACTCGCATTGTTCAACGATCCGGAGCCTACGACGATTGCACCGTTGATCAAATAGCGCGCAACGGCAAAGGTGGCCGGAACACTCAGCGAATTGGCAAGCGACGTCGGCGAGGAGCCATTCAGTTGTTGCGTGCCACCGGTCGACGGCGACTCGGCAATCGACGCATGAGATTCAATCAGATAGTTAATGCCATTCGCTGGCGTACCTGAAAGCGGCAATGACCATTCGATGCTGTATGAAGCATTCGGCGCTAGCGCAAACTGTTCGAACGTCTTCTGGTCTGTGCTCAGGGCACCCTGGTTAGCAGTCGAAGACGAGCTGTTATTTCCACTTCCCCCGCCACACCCTATCAGTAGAGCTGACAAAACAACCGCGATAGCAATGCCTAGTCGATTGATGCATTTCATTTTTCTTGGCCCTAAGCCTAGGTTTATATGCCGGAAATTGTTTTAGCTGGCCAGGACGCGAGCCACGTCGAAGAAAGGCGCCCTCCATGCCTATTTATTGTGCAATTTAAAATTTATCACCATACCGATTCGAAAGGCGGGAGTCTGTGACAGATTCTCCAGGTGTCACATTACAAAATATTTCGTTTCCGAAATTGAGAACGCAACTGGTTCATTGCCTGGCGTTATCTCCGCCCGTGATAGGAAATCGCTGACGGCGCGAACCATTAGCATGTCGCCAATCCCTGTGGCTCAATTGAAGGGCTCTTCCCTGCTGCGCGGTTAAACGCATGGGGCGCATATCACAGCCCCGACGAGACAGGCGTGGTGACTGATGCCGGACATTTAAACCCACTGCAGCACGCAGAACTTTGGCGACAGCCTGACTATCATAGAGAGCGCGTGCCCTAAGAATCTTGATGTTCGCTGGCATAAACGGAGCCAACCGCCGGGAGTCAGTTACCCAAGTGATGCACCGACTATTTCGGTGGTTGACCAGACGGTAGCTCGGCTCGCTTTTTCAACGCGTCATTCATCGCATGCATGCTATCAATCGTGTCCCTTAGGACACTCTGAGTCAGGGTTCCAGCAAGAATGCCGGTGAACGTTTCACCTTGGATAAAGCGCGTTTTATTGCCCACGGCTTCGAGAATGAAGCGGTGCTCGCCGTCAAAAATACCGGGAAGCCATACGTACCCTTTCCATCGCAATTCTCGAACAGCCTGCACCACAAGTATCTTGGGATGAAAGACCATTGCGTCCGGCCCCGTCCCCTCAACAAACTCGATGACGTTGCCCTCGCGAAGCTGTCCGCGCAGTCTTGAAATCTCCGGATTCCACAACGGGTAATCGTCGGTCGCCGTGAGGACCGTCCACACTGTCTGAGGCGAACTGTCAATCAAGGTCTCTGTCTCAATCGACCCATTGTGTTGCAGCGCTAGTATTGCCAGGAAGCCCAGGAAAACCACTCCGGCGAAACCGTACATAACGCGCTTTGCTAAATTCAAGGTGAATTCCTTGCGGTCGAGGAGATCGCATATTAATCTCTCTAGCGTGTTCACCACCTCAATCAACAACGGCCGCAGTCGGTCCGACGACAAGTTGTTGTCGGCGACGCTGAAGGGACGCTCGAGGCGCTTGATACCGCGCCCCTAGTCGGCATTCGGGGTGAGCCTCGGCGAGCCCATTTTGAACCACGCTGTCGCGATCTTTCCATTCTCTATTTGATAGATCGCAAGCACGTCGACTTCGCCGATGCCGTCGGCAAAAGTACGCGTGACTACCTCCTGATCGACTACCAGGTTATCGACCACACTGCGCCTGATCAGCTTGCCGAACAGGTTAGCCTCTTTGAATCGGGTGACGTGACGCTCGCGTATCTGCGCGGCTCCGCTGGCTAGCAGCCGGGCGGGAAATTCGTAATATTCGCAGTCGTCGGACCACCACTCCATAAACGCATCGATATCACGCGCGTTATACGCGTCCAGTTGCTTTTGTACTGGATGCTCTGCATCTGTTGGCACAATAGATTCGTTCATCTTCGTTGACCGTCCTTCGCGAGATCACCCTGATTTTCAAATACTAGCTCAACGTCGGCTTCTTCCAGTCGACTGGCTGTCTGCGATAGGAGCCACGCGACCCACTACAGTCCTTCGGCTCGACGCAAAGCAGACGCTCGGCCTAGTCGACCATGTCAGAGAGCAGTGCCCATCGTTCGTGGTCTCGCCATTCACCATTTATGCGGAGATAGCGTGGCGAGAAGCCTTCCTGTCTAAAACCCAACCGACGCACAAGTGCAATCGATGCTGTATTCCCAGGTTGAATGTTTGCCTCCAGCCGATGCAATCCAAGCTCGTTGAACGCATAGCCGACAGCCGCCCGTAGTGCCTCCGTCATCAGCCCGGTCCCGGCGAAGTTCAACATCCCGTAGTACCCGAGGTATGCGCTCTGAAAAGCGCCTGCGACGATCTCGTTAATGTTTACGACGCCGACAACTCTATTCGATGCTATTTCCCGCGCAACGAGACCGACGTTCGGTCCGGTGAGGCCGCGTGCGAACCAATGATCGAATCCCGCCTGATCGGTAAAGGATGTGACCCACGGCAGGTGGTAGTCCTGACTTGCTAAGTTCGCGGCGATCAACTCAGCGGCGTCGGCGCGGATCACGCGGTGTATCTGAACGACACTCATGACAATCCATCTGATAAGCGTATGCGCGGCCTGGATTGTCGCCGATCTGGCTGAGGCGAATCAAGGTCCGGAATTAGCCGGTCTCTGCCTGCGACGGGGGCTGCTACCGGGATTTGAACTGGTAATCCATAGACCCTTCGCCCGTGACGATGTACGAGTAATGGTACTCATCGCTGATTGCCCCCTTGAATTCATCCGCGTGGGGCACTAACCGGGTCCGCACGAAGCCCAGCCTCTCGACCACAGCGATAGAAGCAGCGTTCCGGGTGTCGATCTCCGCGTCCACGCGCGCCAGGCGGAAGGAAGTTATGACTTCTGACAGTGACGCGCGGATGGCTTCGGTTGCGACTCCCATCTTGCGATGCGCTGGGAACACGAAGTAAGCGACCAGCGCTCGCTGCTCACCAAGTTTCACTGTGAATTGCACATAACCGAGCAATTCCTGCACAGCGACCGAACCGATCACCCAGTTAAGCCACACCTCCCGACCATCAGGCGATCGACGGTGCTCTAAACGCCGATAGCGTTCGGTCAGCGCTGCTACGTCGTTATATGGCACATCAGGTGTGAAATCGTAGCTACGCAAATCGCTCAATCCGGCAAACATGCGCTCGGCGTGTTCTGCCTTTAGCGGGTACAGGATCAACTGCCCTGTTTTGATGACTTTCTCGTCAAGTTGATTCATGAATCCTTCTGGACGTCGCGCTTCATATACCGAACCCATCCGATTCTTCCCGTGTCCCGGGTTCCCAAATCCAGCCAGCCGGCCTTTGCATACGAACGGCGGCCGGTCTCATTCTCTTCGTCGACGGAAAGCATAATGGACGCGGTGTCGGCCCAGTGGGTCAAAAGCCATTCCGGCAGACGCTGGAGCGCTGCCGTTCCGATTCCCAAACCTTGGACGCGTAAGTCGACACGTAGGGCCGAAATGACGGCGGCTCCCGTTGAAGCCCAACTGGGGGCGGCGCTTCGCCTCTTCAGAACGAGAAAGCCTACAATTACTTCCCCGTCGAAGATAGCCGCGCCCTGGATGTCGCCAGTCAGATCGGATATGCAAGCCTCGACTGTGCGGCGAGTCGGCCCAGCATATTCAATCTGTTGATCGGAAATCTTCAAATTCTCAACGTCGATTTTCTGGGAGGGGCTTAACTCCTCCCATCGGACAATGCGGATCACATGAGCCATTGTTTTTCAACCAGGGAAGCGCGCGAAAGCACATCGGGGCAATCGGCCACATTCTACTTGCTGCCCGCGGCGTCGAAATTGAAAACGACTTGGCATTCAGCGGCGACTGTCCCTTCCTGGCCGATCGGTGTCCCACGCTGGTCGGCGCTACCCGACCCATCGTTGACTTTGTGTCCAGCGTTATTTGCGGTGAAACAAGGGAGTCTACGATGGATGCCAAGTGCCAGTGCGGGCAGCTCTCCGTGAATTTACCGGACCCGAGCTCATCGGTTGCTTGTCATTTCAGCGACTGTCAGCGGCGAAGCGGGTCGCCGTTCGGGGTATTGCGAGTCGCCTCGCCGGCGATCTTGACGCAATCATTGGGATAGTAGGCCCACGAATCAGAACGGCCAGCCCGCGTCATTCCAAGGGCATCCGGCACACTGACCAGGCCTTAGTTCCTCAGGCTGTCGCGGACCCCGGCAAGGTGGGTCTGCGATTCACACTACTCAGGAGAAGTAGCGCTACACCGAGCATGATTCCAACGTCCGCAACGTTGAATACGCCCGTTCTGAAGTGCCCGATTCCGATGTTCAAGAAATCGAAAACCCGGCCATCGTAGACGCAGCGATCGAGCAAATTGCTAAGTCCGCCACCGAGAATGCACGCTATCGCAATGACTTCGACGCTGCCCAGCCTGGACGACCGCAACAGCCATCCGAGCAGGCCGGCCAGAATCGCCAGAACACCGTATATGAAAATGATATTGCGCGTCGCATCGGACATTTCAGCCCCGAGGCTGAGGAAGGCGCCGTGGTTGTAGGCGGGAAGAACCAGAAGGCTTCCAGCGAAAAGTGACACTACCTCGCCGGGCGTTAATATTTGCTTGAATAATGCCTTCGTCAGTTGGTCGATAATGATCCAGGCAAGCGCGCAAAGCAGTGCAGCGGCAAATCTCTGTTTAGTCGTCATTCGAGAACTGGTCCTTAGACAGGGATGACCATATTCTAACCGTCGATGGATGCTGGGCCCGCTAATGGGTGTCGACGATCGCTGCCATGATATCGAAAGTCCGGAAATGGCCCCACCCCACCTCATACGCCCGCATACCTCGCATCCAGGTCGCGCCTCCTCGATCGGCAGTCCGCAACCCTGAAGCGCCATTCAGCTTTCTGCAAAGCCCCCGTTCATTCAGCCCGGACGACACCGAGGGAAGAAGCCGCTCTCCCCGATATCCCGCACAAAATCGACATGGTTGACCCAATGGGCCGTCTTTCACCGCCAAGATCGCAGCGCTATCCATCAACAAACAGGGTTGCCATCCCCGCTCATGTGGTCCTCGATCAATTTGACGAGTTCGCCGCGACCAGGTGCGCTGATTGTCTCGCCATCGATCCTCGCTACGTAGTGCCCATCAACATGTTCTTCCCACGACCCGCAGCGACGGCCGCCGACGATCAGCGAGCCCCTCACACGGAGCGTTGAATCAGCAGGATCCAGTACTTCGTCATCGTTGTGTAACAGCTCTATGCCTGGCAATTTGTGCTCCCGGTTACTGTTACGGCTTGTCGAATGACACCAACGTCTCTTCATGACTGAGCCCGGTCCGAAAGTCAACCTCCGTAGGCGACCGTTGCCGCAGTTGCCGTTTTCGTGTGCGAAGGCCGGCTAAACGCCTTGTTCGAGCACCTGCGGTCAGATCGCGACTCGTGTAAACTGCGCCGATGTCCCAAAAGATAGATTACCTCAACCCCGCCCTTCCTCCTGGCCTCCGACGCGTGTCGATGCCCGTGGTCGACGCGACCGCTACAACGCTTGATGGATTTGGCAGGCTTGTGACCGACCCGAGCGAGTGCTCGATCGAGATTGTGCAATGGCCGGCGGTGGGGACAAGGCCCATCGATCCTGGAACCGGTGATGAGGCCGGCACAACCGAAGGGACATTTGTCAGCGAATGGCGCGGGGATATTCTCTACGGTCGAAACGAGGCCGTGGGCGGTAACTACATCCTTGCGTACGCCAGGGAGCCTGAAGCAGCCCGCGACGACAACGCC
>JBEKNG010000302.1:0-6983 GCA_049523075.1 Paraburkholderia sp. | reverse complement strand
AGAGCGCTGCCGACGGATCACGCTCGCTCGGCTTCAGAATGAACGCGTTGCCGGCGGCGATGGCCACCGGAAACATCCAGCACGGCACCATGCAAGGGAAGTTGAACGGCGTGATACCGGCGACGACACCGAGCGCCTGCCGCGTGGTCCAGTTATCGATGCCCGTCGAAACCTGCTCGGTAAAGTCGCCCTTGAGCAGTTGCGGGATGCCGCAGGCGAATTCGATGACGTCGATGCCGCGCGACACTTCCCCTTGCGCATCGGAGAACACCTTGCCGTGTTCGGCCGTGATGATGGCCGCAAGCTCGTCGCGGTGCTTGTTCATCAATTCGAGGAAACGCAGCATGACCCGCGCGCGGCGGATCGGCGGCGTATCGCTCCACTTCGGAAACGCAGCTTTCGCGCTGGCGACTGCGGCATCCACGTCCGCCGTTTCGCCCAGAAGCAGCGTGCGCGGGCGTGCGCCGGTAGCCGGGTTGAAGACAGGCTGGGTACGGGTGCCGCTACCGGTGACGCGCTGGCCGTGGATGAAATGTCCGACGTCCGCGTTGTCGTTGAAGGCTTGCATGGGGGTTTCCTCGTCGTTAATGGGCGATGACCTGAGTCTAGGAGCCGGCGACCCATCTGCAAAGGCGCTATCATTGAATTCATTGTTTCCCACTGTGAACAATTAATGTATGGATAGCGAAAAAATTGAGGGCTTGTGGGTCCATCTGCACTGGCTTGGCGTACTTGCGGAGCAAGGCAGCTATACCGCGGCGGCCTCGCGCCTGGGTGTCAGCAAGGCGGCGATGAGCCAGCGCATTTCCGAGCTGGAGCGCGCTGCGGGCATCTCGTTGGTGCAACGCACCACACGCAGCGTGCGCTTGACGGAAGCCGGTCAACGGCTTGTCGAAGACACGCGAAGCCATTACGAACAGATCGCCAGCAGCTTTTCCAGCGTTCGCGAACTGGCCGGGCTCGCGCGCGGCCTGATCCGGGTCACCGCGCCGGTTGCCTTTGCACGGCAACGGCTGGTGCCCGAGCTCCCCGCGTTTTTGCGGACCAATCCGGAGGTCAGGGTTCAACTCGAGGTATCCGACAGGCTCGCCTCCCTTGCAACGGAGGGCTTCGATCTGGCGATCCGCCATAGCGCAGAAGCGCCCGACACGCACGTTGCATGGAAACTTTGCCCGACCCACTCGGTGATCGTGGCGACACACGCCTATCTGCGCAAGCGCGGCACGCCTGCTACGCCCGAAGATCTTGCCGCCCACGACTGCCTGTTCTATCCGCGCCCGACGGGCGGCGGAATGTGGTCGTTTGAACGCAAAACGGCACGCAAGACAGCCGGCGCTCCGGTCACCTTGCCAGTCAACGGGCCGTTCTCCGCCAACAACAGCGAAACGCTCCGCGATGCTGCGCTGGACGACATGGGCATCGCGCTCTTGCCGGATTTCACGGCGCAGGCCGCCGTGCGGGCCGGAAAGCTGGTCGTGGTGCTGCCGGAATGGCGCGTGACGGGCGCGTTCGCCGAGCAGCTTTACGTGCTGCGGCCCTACGCGTCGCACGTCCCGCGTGCCGTGAGCCTGTTCGTCACCTACCTGCGGGACAGCTTTGCGGGCGGATTCCCGCTGTAATGCGGGCGCGCCGCGCCCGACTTGTTCCCCCGCGTCACAAGTGTTTGTCCACTCCGGGTATTCGAACTTGACGCCAACGCGCCTAGA
This sequence comes from Paraburkholderia sp., assembly GCA_049523075.1. Taxonomy (GTDB): domain Bacteria; phylum Pseudomonadota; class Gammaproteobacteria; order Burkholderiales; family Burkholderiaceae; genus Paraburkholderia. The sequence goes on along the minus strand of JBEKNG010000302.1, from coordinate 5,277 downwards.
TTAGGCACCTATCGGAGCCACACTGGCCCGACCGGTGAAAGAGCCGAACCAACCTATTCTGAGGTCTAGCATGAGCACATCAAACAAGGTCGTTGTCGTTACAGGTGCATCACAGGGCATTGGCGCTGAAGTCGTCAAGGCGTTCCGCGAGCGCGGTTACCGGGTGGTGGCCACCGCCCGCAGCATCAAGCCTTCGGAAGATCCCAACATTCTGACCGTTGCAGGCGACATCGGCGATCCGGAGACCGCTCGCCGCGTGATCAGCGAGGGCGTGGCGCGCTTCGGCCGCATCGACACCCTCGTCAACAATGCAGGGATCTTCATCGCCAAACCCTTCACCTCGTACACGTCTGAGGATTACGCCGCGATTACGAATGTGAACCTGAACGGGTTCTTCTACATCACGCAACTCGCCCTCAAAGAGATGGAGAAGAATTCGAGCGGCCACATCGTCAGTATCAGCACCACGCTTGCCGACGCCGCGATCGACGGCGTGCCTTCGGTACTCGCTTCGTTGACCAAGGGCGGCCTGAACGCGGCGACCCGCTCGCTCGCGATCGAATACGCAAAGCGCGGCATTCGCGCCAACGCGGTGTCGCCAGGGATCATCAAGTCGCCGATGCACGCGCCTGAGAGCCACGCCGCGCTTGGCGCGCTCCATCCAGTGGGCCATATGGGCGAAATGAGCGATGTGGTGGACGCCATCCTGTATCTGGATTCCGCGCCGTTTGTCACGGGCGAAATCCTGCACGTCGATGGCGGCCAGAGCGCCGGTCATTGAGCAGCAAGCGTGACGGGGCGCCGCCAGCAGGCGCCCCGTTCGTCAACAGGCTCAAGGAGAGCACGATGCCTATCGTTACGATTCAGGTTACCCGCGAGGGGACCAAACCGGGCGCCGACTCCGTCACGGCGGAAGAAAAGGCCCAACTGATCAAGGGTGTAAGCCACCTGCTGCGCGACGTACTGAACAAGCCGCTCGAAGCCACCTTTGTGGTCATCGAGGAAGTCGAGACTGAAAACTGGGGCTGGGGCGGACTGCCGGTTGACGAATATCGCCGCCAGCGCAGTGTGAAGCAGGCGTAGAAAGGTCCTTGCACCGTTTATCGATCTGCGGCGGCCGTCAGCGCCTGGTTTTCCGCGCGGGCAACGTCGACGCCTAGACCAGCGTCAGGGTGACGTCGATGTTGTTCCTCGTGGCATTCGAATACGGACACACGACGTGCGCCTTTTCAATCAACGCCTGGGCGGTTTCGCGTGCCAAACCTGGAAGCGTTATCTTCAGCTCGACCTGAATGCCGAACCCATTGGGAATCGGGCCAATACCCACGCTGCCGGCCACCGAGGCATCCGCCGGGACCGCTATCTTGTCACGCGCGCCAACGAACTTCATGGCGCCGATGAAGCACGCGCTATATCCGGCCGCAAATAGCTGCTCCGGATTGGCGCCCTGTCCTCCGCCGCCCCCGAGTTCCTTTGGGGTTGTCAGCTTAAGATCCAATCCAGAGTCCGGCACCACCGCACGGCCGTCCCGGCCTCCGGTGGCAGTTGCGTGGGCGGTGTAGAGAACCTGTTCAAGTGACATTTCCAGCTCCTTGAGTGTTGTTGGGCGAGGTAACGAGGTAGCGCGGATTGAGATACGCGAGGGTGTAGGCACACAGGCTGTGTTCCTGCCAAAGCGGCATCCGCCGCTCTAGCTATTCAACACCAAATACCCGCAGAGGCCAAACGAAAGCCACTGATCCGGGCTGCGCGGTGGTCCGCAAACGCGTCGGCGGCCTCCAGCATCCTGCGGTAACGGCCGGCCGTACCGCATGTCACAGGAAATGAGGGCCATGTAAATCTCCTAAGCTACTGATGGTTCATTGAATGCCCGGACGGGTCGCGGGGAATTTCGCTTCTGGACTAACCTTCACGAGGAGTTGCATCAACGCCTCGATCGGATGTTCGTCCAAAGCAGAAACCAGATCGACGATCTGGCCTCTCAGTGCTTCATCTGCGTAAGGCTCGCTCAACCAGTGGAATTTCTCGACCGTACGCTCCCATGTGAACGGATTGTCGAGGCCGCCTTCGAACCCGACATGGGCCTGTGAAAGCACACGCCCGTCCTTGCAGCGAATCGTCACTCGCGCGTTCAATGCCTGCGGATATTGCGCGGTGAACTGCGCGTCCGGCCGCACCGTCACCTTGCGTAGCAGAACCTGTGCGTCAGCTGCCTGGACACGTGCCGGTTCGAGCTGGGCCGGTCCCACCTGATCGTCGAGCAAGGCCGCGGCAATCAGATACTTGAGGTTGTAGTCGGCCTGCTCCTTGGTTTGTGGATCGTCCTTGGCGCCGAAACTGCCGCCCCCGGCGATATCGAAGCCAGTCTGGAAGATGTCGCACACGACTTCGTCGACCTCATCGCTGCTGATGCCGTGCTTGCGTTTCAGATCCAGCGTCGCCTCGAGAACCGGTTGGCCATGGATTAACGAGCAGTACTTTTTCATCACCGTCTGGTGGATGGCCTCCAGCCGGCTGTCGTCCCAGTCCACGTCCAAAGGCTGATCGAACATCCGCACGAGTCCATTGGGCCCTTCGAAAAGACGCAGCGGTCCTGTGAAGCCGCGCTTGGCAAGCGACGCTGAGTAGACTGCCCGCATGCCCGTGATGCCCGGAGAGAAGCCCTTCCACTGTGAAACCGGCTCGGAGTGGACGCACGTCAACGACACGTTGTCGACCGTGGCGATGGCGATGGCATGGGCGATCTGCGCAGCGTCGAGGTCAAGCAGCTTGCCCGATCCCGCGGCGGCGGATATGGCAAGCTGAATGGCGTGATTGAACCCTTTCGCCATGACCGGGACGATGGCGGTGATGCGGCATGCAATCTCGTACGCCACTGCAAGCGCGATCATGAAGTCCTCGCCGCTCGCGCGCGCATGGTCGGCCGCAGCGAGGATCGCGCCAAAGTTATCACCCGGGTGACAGAGACCGCCGGGCGACATGTAGCTGTCGAGCAGATCCACGTAGCGCACCAGGCCCGAGTTGTATAATGCGGCCTGGTCTGGCGAAGTGGTGCCTCCGCCGATCAACGAGCAAGCACCGGAGCGGCCGTACTCATCGAACTGCTCGCGCAGCGCCTTGAACGGTGTACCGGGAAGTGCGGCGATTGCGCAGCCGAGACTATCGAGGATATTTCGCTTGAACAGCCTGCGCGAATGCGGCGTCAGGTGATGACCCGCTGCCTCATAAGCGAACGTCCCGATACGCTGAGCGGTAGTAGGTGTACTCATCTGACGAAAGCCTCGCTAGAAATGGCGCGCCGTGCGGAACGGCAACCTATGGCAGCAACATCGCACCGTTCGGTAGCGAGATCAAGCGAAGGTATTGCATAGCGTATCTGTTTTTGCTGATAACCCCCTGCGCCGTACGACGGCGAGGCCGGTTCGGGTTATGTATTTCGTATTCCGCAAGGATGGATCAGGCGAACGACAAACTATCGAAGATCGTTTGACTGCAGGAAGTTGGAGCTAGAACATCAATTCGAGCGGGTACCGTCGACCACACGCCGCACGGGCACGGATAGAAGCCAACCGGAACACAAAGACGCGGATCGCCAGCGAGTAACGAATCCGGAGCAAGAGAAGGAATTTGAAAGGCGGCGTCCTTCGAGGAAGATCACCGCTTGCCCAAAGGCAAGAGCCGCAGCGAGGCGGCTCCGTAGTTCAATGAAACGAGTCTCGCGGGCAAGACAGACTGTGAGAGTCCATCCAGTCATACGATTCAGTGTTGTGCGCCCAGGCCCAGTTCCGCGGGGGCTTTTGCGCCTCATGCACGGCGGGCGCAACCTGCACGGAGGGCTGAATTTCACTGCGCGTATCCTGCAGACCGCCATCGCGGCCGGTGTTTCGTGCGTTCGATGAGTCGTATTTCATGATCTTTCCTGTTCGATTTGCGCTGAACGTGCATCATTCCTGCTCGACCAACTCTTCACGCAGCGACTGAGCAACCAGTTCGGAAAAACGCTCTAGCGCTGTAACCGAGCCATGCACAGTGCGGTATTCCTGGCGGCCAATCCTGGCGTCAAGCGTTACCGTCATTCCCGATTTTCGAGCGAGTTCCAGGATGTCCATCTGATGCTCCACGTCACAAAATCATGCAATTGGTCAGAACCTTGATACGGGTAAATACGGATTCCACGATCCCCATTCTAAGGGTTACCGACTGAACATCAACGTCGCAGTGACGAATACACTGTTTTCAATTCCAACACAATCCCATTGGACGCCCGGGCGTGGCCCGGCAGCCTATCTGACCCCTTCCCGGATACAAAACATGAGGTGGACGGTAGACTTCGGCATGGGCTGCGGCCGTCAACTCTCTGAAGCGACATGGACCGGATCGATGCGATGAAGGTGTTCGTCGCCACGCTGGACGAAGGCAGTCTCGCCGGTGCGGCGCGCCGGCTTGGCCGCTCACCCGCGGCGGTGAGCCGGGCGATCGCCTTCCTCGAAGAGCACACGGGGGCCGCTCTGCTGCACCGGACCACCCGCACCATCAAGCTGAGCGAAGCCGGCGAGCGCTATGCGTCCGCCTGCCGGCGCATCCTGACTGAACTCGAGGAAGCCGATCTGCTGGTGGCCGACGAACGCTCGGCGCCTCGAGGCCTGCTCACGGTTACGGCACCGGTCGCCGCCGGCGAGGATGTGCTGCGGGCCATACTCGACGACTTCATCGAGCACTATCCCGACGTCTCCGTCCGTCTGCAGTTGCTCGACCGTCCGGTGAGCCTGATCGACGAAGGCGTCGATGTGGCGCTGCGCATCGCCCATCTGCCGGACTCGACGCTCATCGCGATTCCCGTTGGCGACGTCCGGCGGGTCGTCGCGGCGTCGCCGCGGTACCTCGCCACGCATCCCCGCATCGACGGACCGACCGACCTCATCCAGCATCAGATCATCTCGATGACGCACTTCGGGCTGGACTCCTGGAGCTTTCCGCCGGTTGGCCGCTCCACGATTCCCCTCGTCGTGCAATTCACGCCGCGCTTCATCGTCAACACCATCCGGGCGGCAATTGCCTCTGCGGTGGCGGGCCACGGGGTCACGAGAATGTTCTCCTACCATGTGGCTCAGGAGGTCAAGCAAGGCACACTCAAGATCGTCCTGCGCGACAGCGAGCATGGGCCCCTCCCCGTCCACCTCATCACCCCTCAGGGGCGCCTTTCAGTGCCGAAAGTCCGCGCCTTTGTCGATTTCGCGACCCCACGGCTGCGCCGCCATTTCAAGCAGTTGCAACCGG
>JBEKNG010000301.1:0-7000 GCA_049523075.1 Paraburkholderia sp. | reverse complement strand
TGGCGGATCGGTTCACCGGGCGCGCCGCGTGCCTGGGTCTCGTCGTCGCGCATGCGCCAGTTTCCGCGCCGGTCGAGCAGCAGCCAGCCGGTGCAATGCGGCACGTTGGGCCACTTGGCGAGCGCCTGGCGAACGATGTCATCCATGGGCGACGAATGGGGTGAGGTAGTTGAAAACGCGCTGCGACAGCCAGTCGATACGGCCCGGAAACGGCCCCGTCATGAATCCGACGTGACCGCCATGCTGCGGCTGGTCGAGTTCGACCGCGCCGGATACTTCGTGCCGCGCCGGCAGCACCGCACCCGGGAGGAACGGGTCGTTGCGCGCGTTGAGCACGAGGGTGGGCACGGTGATCTCCGGCAGCAGCGGCCGGGTGGTCGCTCGCGTCCAGTAGTCGTCGGTGTCGCGAAAGCCGTGCAGCGGCGCCGTGACGACGCTGTCGAACTCGTACATGGTACGGCTTGCGAGCATCGCATTGGCATCAAACAGGCCCGGATATTGTTCGAGCTTCTGCCGTGCCTTTACCTTCAGCGTCTTCAGGAAGTTGCGCGTGTACAACTTGCCGAAGCCCTGCGATAGCGCCCGGCCGCCAGCATGCACGTCCAGTGGAGCGGAGATCGCTGCGGCCGCGCTGAGAAACGACGCGTCTTCGCGCCGCTCGCCGAGCCAGCGCAACAGCACATTGCCGCCCAGCGAAACGCCCGCCGCGACGATCGGCCCGCGATGCGTTTCGCGCAAGCGCCTCAGCACCCAGTCGACTTCGGCGCTATCGGCGAGATGATAGAAGCGCGGCAACAGGTTCAGCGGCCCACTGCAGCTTCGAAAGTGCGGCACGACGCCGTGCCAGCCGAGCTTGCGCGCCGCGGACATTAGCGTGCGGGCGTAGTGCGAGCCGGAACTGCCTTCGAGGCCGTGAAACAGCACGAAGAGCGGGGTGTCGGCAGTGTGGGCTTCGTTTTGTGCGTGCGGCTCATGCGTCAGCCAGTCGAGTTCGATGAAATCGCCGTCCGGCGTATCCCATCGCTCCCGCCGGTAAGTGACAGCGGGAAGCCGGGCAAACAGTGCGGGAACAATGGTTTGGACGTGGCTGTTCGGCAGCCACAGCGGTGCACGATAGAACATGCCGACGCTCGCCTCAACCGCCGCCACGACGGCAGTTGCGGGGGAAGCGTTCTTCATGTGCGTCGTACTCATACCCGCCACCGGAAAAAGCAGAAACGTGCAGCGTCAATGCAAAGACCCCTGACCATGACGCATTTTCGCAGCAAACTGGTTCGCCGCTTCGTTCGGCATCGCACTAGCATGGATATGTGCGATCTTCCATTCGCCGCGCTCGTGGACCATCACATAGGTGGTGAAGATCATGGCGGGCGTGACCTTCGGGTCGGCCGGGCGGTGCGCTTCTGCGATCGCATACACCACCGTGCCGAGGCTGTCGTAAACGCGGATGTCGACGGGTTCGATCGAAACCGGCGTAGCTTCGAGCTGGATGGCGAGGCCCGCACGAATACTGTCCAGACCGTGCAGGTGCGCGCCGGCGGCGCTGATGTAGCTCGCGAATTCCTCATCGATCCACAGGCCCATCAAACTGTCGATATTGACCTCCGCGACCGCCTGGTAATAGGCGTTGAGGGTATCCGCAGCGGCTTCGAAGATGTGGGCAAAACGTGGCATGGCTCGTCAGTCTCTTGTGCGCGGCGCGCGCGGTTGCAGGGCAGCAGTAAAAACAGGACAACCCGGAACAACCGCGAGGATGCCCGCACCGCGAGGGGCGGGGATGACGCCGCGTGGCGAATTTGCGACGCGGCGTGCGGCTGCCGGACGGTTCAGCGTTGCGCGAGGAGCATGCCGCGCAGGTCGCCGAAAACCTGCTCGGCGCTCAGTTGCCGCAGGCAGTTCAGGTGACCGAGCGGACACTCGCGCTCAAAACAGGGACTGCATTCGAGATGCAGCCATTGTACCTTCGCAAGCTCGGACAATGGCGGCGTATGGCGCGGATCGGTCGAGCCGTAGACGGCCACGAGCGGCCGCCGCAGCGCCGCGGCGACGTGCATCAGGCCGGAATCGTTGGTGACCACGGCATTGGCACGCGAGATCAGCGCGCACGCTTCGCCCAGCGCGGTCTGGCCGCACAGGTTGCGCACGTTGGGTGCGCGCTCGGCGATCGCCTGGGCGAGCGGCGCGTCTTTTGGCGAACCGAGCGCGACAATCTGCGTGTACGGGAACGACTGGCCGACGATTTGCGCCAGCGCCGCGAAGTGCTCTGGCGGCCAGCGCTTGGACGGACCATATTCGGCACCGGGGCAAAACACCAGCAGCGGCACCCGTGTGTCCAGATTGAAGCGGGCCGATACGCGCGACGCTTCGTTCAGATCGGTTTCCAGCCGCGGCATCGGCAGGTCGTCGGGCACCTTGGCGCCGGGCTTGTAGGCGAGCGCCGCGTAGTGGCCAACCATCGGCGGGCGCGCGTCCTTGCGCGGATTTGCATGGCGCACGTTCAACAGGCCATAGCGGCTCTCGCCGGTATAACCGATGCGCAGCGGAATGCCGGCCATCCACGGAATCAGCGCCGATTTCAGCGAATTCGGCAGCACATAAGCCGCGTCGTAGCCGACATCGCGCAGGTCGCTCGACAACTGCCAGCGGCGCAGCATCTGCAGCTTGCCGTGCGCGAGATCCGTGGCGTAGACGTCGCGGATCTCGGGCATGCGTTCGAGCACGGGCGCGACCCACGAGGGCGCAACCGCGTCGATCGCGATGCGCGGATGCAGTTTCACGAGGCGCGCGAACAAAGGCTGCGCCATCAATGCGTCACCGATCCAGTTCGGTGCGATAACCAACGCGCGACGCATCAGGGTGGGTTTCCGAGGTCGAAACGAAGCGCTGCGCGCATCTGCGCGCGGCGTTCAGGTATTAATAGAAAAGCGGCCGCATGCCTCGCGCAAGGCCCGTGCATGGGACCTCGCCGCAGCTGCGGCCTGATTGTGATGGGCGTGCCCAGCCGGTGCGCGGCGATCAGTGGCCTTTGACCACTTCGCCGTCGCGCAGCTTGTAGCGCGTGCCGCAATACGGGCAGCGCGCTTCGCCGTGCGTAACGTCGATAAACACGCGCGGATGGGCGCTCCAGCGCGCCATGCCCGGGTTCGGACAGTAGGCGGGCAGGTCTTTTGCCGTCAGTTCGACCAGCGGCATTTCCTTGATTTCGCTCATGTGGGCTTTCTCGGTGGAGACAGGGCGCAGGCGCGCCGCCGCGGCGGCCTGCTGTATTTTCAGATTCAGATCCTGGTCAGCCAGTGCGCGTACTTCTCGCTCTTGCCGTTGACAATGTCGAAGAAGCCGCTTTGCAGCTTTTCCGTGATCGGACCACGGGAGCCCGAACCGATGGTGCGGTTGTCGAGTTCGCGGATCGGCGTGACTTCCGCGGCGGTGCCGGTGAAGAACGCTTCGTCGCAGGTGTAGACCTCGTCACGCGTGATGCGCTTTTCGATCACTTCGATTCCAGCATCCTTCGCCAGCGTGATGACGGTGTCGCGCGTGATGCCGTCGAGGCACGACGACAGGTCAGGCGTGTACAGCTTGCCGTTGTTCACGAGGAAGAAGTTTTCGCCCGAACCTTCCGACACGTAGCCATCCACGTCGAGCAGGAGCGCTTCGTCATAGCCGTCGGTGGTGGCTTCCTGGTTGGCGAGGATCGAGTTCACGTACCAGCCCGATGCCTTGGCGCGGACCATGGAGATGTTCACATGGTGGCGCGTGAACGACGAGGTCTTCACGCGGATGCCTTTGTTCAGGCCGTCTTCGCCGAGGTATGCGCCCCACGGCCAGGCGGCGATCGCCACGTGGATCGTGTTGCCCTTGGCGGACACGCCAAGCTTTTCCGAGCCAACCCAGATGATCGGGCGCAAGTAGCACGACTCGAGCTTGTTTTCGCGCACCACTTCGCGCTGCGCGGCGGCAAGCGTTTCGTGGTCGAACGGCACGTCCATCTGGAAGATCTTCGCCGAGTTCAGCAGGCGCTTGGTGTGTTCCTGCAGGCGGAAAATCGCGGTGCCGCCGTCGGCTGTCTTGTAGGCGCGCACGCCTTCGAAGACACCCATGCCGTAATGCAGCGTATGAGTGAGGACGTGGATCTTGGCATCGCGCCAGTCGATGAGCTTGCCATCCATCCAGATCTTGCCGTCGCGGTCGGCCATTGACATACGATTCTCCAGCAGTGCGTTTGTGAAGTGTTGCGCAAGGCCGCCGGGACGATCGGATAGACTCAGCAGGGCACACAGCGCGCACCTGTCAAGCGGGGCGCGCCAGGCGAGAGGCCGTACAGATCGTCCGGCAAGCGGCGAAGTCCGTTATTTTAACGTCTTTTGCACACGGAACGGGCATTTGGCCGCGCTGCGGCCCCTATGATTCGGCGCACGCGCAATACAAGTCCGAATGTCCCGGCGGGTACTCGACGCTTTCAGGCGGCTTACGTGTCGGGTAAGGACGTTTATGACTGGCGACGCTCGCTGCCCGGCACAATCGCGGTCGGCTGATCTTTACGCGGCTCCGTCTTGTTTTCCACTGATCAAAGCGCGTATGCTGCGATGCGGCATGGGCGCGTATCTCCCAAATACGGGACATTCGCCCCGGCTCAAGGCAGAACGGGATGCGGATCGGTTAAAATACTTGACTCCCGGATCACTGCGCGACGCTGCGGCAGATGCCGTCGGCGCCTGTTTGAGGGGCCACCCCTGCGGGGCTCCTGAGCGGAGGCTGTTCGCGCGCTGTCCATCACCGCCTTCCAATCAACTCGCAACCAAACGCCCATGAACCAGGTATTGCGTCTCTCCGATCTGATCGCCGAAGGCAAGCTGTCCGGCAAGCGCGTGTTTATCCGCGCCGACCTGAACGTTCCGCAGGACGATCAAGGCAACATCACCGAAGACACCCGTATCCGTGCCTCGGTGCCCGCCATCAAGGCTGCGCTGGACGCTGGCGCGGCCGTCATGGTGACCTCGCATCTGGGCCGTCCTGCCGAGGGCGAATTCAAGCCGGAAGACTCGCTCGCGCCGGTCGCGAAGCGTCTGGCCGAATTGCTCGGCCGTGATGTGCCGGTGGTCGCGAACTGGGTTGAAAACGGCGTGAACGTGGCGCCCGGCCAGGTCGTTCTGCTGGAAAACTGCCGCATCAACAAGGGCGAAAAGAAAGACTCGGACGAACTCGCGCAGAAGATGGCGAAGCTCTGCGACGTCTACGTCAACGACGCGTTCGGCACCGCCCACCGGGCGGAAGCCACCACGCACGGCATCGCGAAGTACGCGCCTGTCGCGTGTGCCGGCCCGCTGCTGGCCGCTGAACTCGAAGCGCTCGGCAAGGCGCTGGGCGCGCCGAAGCGTCCGCTGGTGGCGATCGTCGCCGGTTCGAAGGTGTCCACCAAGCTGACCATTCTGAAGTCGCTCGCCGAGAAGGTGGACCAACTGATCGTCGGCGGCGGCATTGCCAATACGTTCATGCTGGCTGCCGGCCTGAAGATCGGCAAGTCGCTTGCCGAAGCCGATCTGGTGAACGAAGCCAAGGCCATCATCGACGCAGCGAAGGCACGCGGCGCCTCGGTGCCGATCCCGACGGACGTCGTCACGGCAAAAGAGTTCTCGCCGACTGCGAAGGCTGAAGTCAAGGCTGTCGCTGACGTGCAGGACGACGACCTGATTCTCGACATCGGACCGGAAACCGCCAAGGCGCTCGCCGCGCAACTGGAAAAGGCCGGCACGATTGTCTGGAACGGCCCGGTCGGCGTATTCGAATTCGACCAGTTCGGCAACGGCACGAAAACGCTCGCAGACGCCATTGCCAAGTCCTCGGCGTTCTCGATTGCAGGCGGCGGCGACACCCTCGCGGCCATTGCCAAGTACGGCATCCAGGACAAGGTGAGCTACATCTCGACAGGTGGCGGCGCCTTCCTCGAATTCCTTGAAGGCAAGAAGCTGCCGGCGGTCGAAGTCCTGGAATCGCGGGCTTAACGTGACGACGCGCTCCCCATCGGCAAAAACTGCAAAGACGCGCGTGAAGTCGTCGGCGAAACACACTACGGCTGGCGCGGCGAAGTCAGCAACAGCAGGGGAGCGTGCCGCACGCTCCGCCGGGACACCGCAGCATGCGGTTCCCGCTGTTTCACCCGCCGGTCATGCCGGCGGCGCATCCTCCGAAGGATCCGAATCAAACGTGGCACTCGCGGAGTTGACCACTGAGCCTGTTGCAGGCGTGCCCGCAGGGCAAACCGCCGCATCGCACACAGAACTCCGCAGCGACACTTCTGCAGTACCCGTAGCGCCGGTATCACTCGCAGTACCGCTGGCGTCCCGCACGCTGGTCTCGAACACCGCTTCACCCCATAAAGCGACGCCGGTTTCAACTGGCGCGCGGCCCCCGGTAGCATCCTTCGGTGCGCAGCCTCCGCACCCGACTCGCAGCGCTCTTTCCAGCGATCCCTTCCAGACGAGGAGACTCATGCATCGCGCCACCAAGATTGTCGCCACCATCGGCCCGGCTTCCAGTACGCCCGAAATCCTGTCCCAAATGCTTAAGGCCGGGCTCGATGTGGTACGCCTCAATTTCTCGCACGGCACGGCCGACGACCACCGCCAGCGCGCCGAATACGTGCGTGAAGCGGCTCGTCAGGCGGGCCGTGAAGTTGCCATCATGGCCGATCTGCAAGGCCCGAAGATTCGTGTCGGCCGGTTTGAAAACGGTAAGACCACGCTGGTCCCCGGCAACGCGTTCGTCCTCGACTCCGAGTGCGAACTCGGTAACGACGACCGCGTGGGTCTCGACTACAAAGACCTGCCGCGCGACCTGAAACCGGGCGACGTGCTGTTGCTCAACGACGGCTTGATCGTGCTCGACGTCGTGCGCGTGCTAGGCAGCGAGATTCACACCACTGTGAAGATCGGCGGCGAGCTGTCGAACAACAAGGGCATCAACCGCCAAGGCGGCGGACTGACGGCGCCGGCCCTCACAGCCA